>CAZEQQ010000051.1:0-11053 GCA_964514425.1 uncultured archaeon | reverse complement strand
CAGTAAGAACAATAAAAATCATTATAGAATTGTGGGCACTTCCATCAAAAAAGACTAAATAAATTGACATGGGTATGAATGTTAGTAAAAGTACAAAGATTGGAATAGCTACATATAAGAATATCAACTCATAGAAGATATAAATGAAATCTACTCCTTTTTTCTCTTTCAGTGATGAAACAAGAATAATAGAGAAAATAATTACAAAACAGATAATGAAAAAGAGTATAGCTACTGTTCTATACCAAAAGTAGTCTAAATATATACCTACAAAAAGAAAACCATTACCTACTACTAAAAGAATCAATGCAGCAATTAATCCTTCTTTTATGATTGCTGCGTCTCCTTTGCCATGTAACATTAAAATAATCATAGCTTATGTTCCTAAAAGTTTTATGGAATAGCAAAAGAAAATATTAGAAAGGGAGTAAATTTATAAAGAACAATAATTTCAGATGGTCTAGGAAATTAAATAGTCATTTCTTTGTTTTAGAAGTGATGAGAAGCTTTATAGGAGTATAAGAAGAGGAATTTATAATGAGTCATCACGACAAGAGTCAAACTAGTGAGATTGAAAAAAGAATGCAAAAATTTTCAGATTTAATGCCTTCTATTAGAGTTTCTATTAACAATGTAAAAAGAGCATTGGTCTTAATAGATGGATCAGTCAAGTCTCAGACAACAATTTTACTAAGTGAAGAATTAAATAGGAATTTTGGCGCAAAGATTGACCTTGTATGTTTTTACGCTAAAGAGAATGTAGAGGATAGAGAAATAAATAAACAAAAGTACGAAGGAATACTCAATTATGCTCAAGAACATTTGAAATCCGACGATTTTGTAATAAAAGGGGAAGTAGTAGAAAGTGTTCAAGGGTTAATTGAGATAATTCAAGTAATTCTAGGTTCCAATGAATATGATGTTATCATTGTTCCTACATCATTTGTTGGTATTAGAGAAAAATTAGAGGTGAAAGATGAAGATGAAGAAGAAACTCAAATTCGTCTTATGGGAGATGTCTTT
The DNA here is from genome assembly GCA_964514425.1 of uncultured archaeon. Classification (GTDB taxonomy): domain Archaea; phylum Asgardarchaeota; class Heimdallarchaeia; order Heimdallarchaeales; family Heimdallarchaeaceae; genus CAZEQQ01. The sequence goes on along the minus strand of CAZEQQ010000051.1, from coordinate 10,030 downwards.
GGATATTTATTAGAAAAAACAGAAACTCCAGTTTTACTTGTTGAAAGTGAAAAACTGAATGTTGAACAATTATGGAAAAATGTCACTGTTTTGATACCTAATCATAATTATTTAGCTTGTGCTATTGATAAAGCTTTAAATTGCACACAGAAGAATTCTGTTATCAATGTGATTATTAACTTAAATCCCCAATTATTTCCAGATGAATCTCATAGAACACTAGAAGAAGCTATAAAAATAGAAAAAACAGAGATGGAGAGATTTGAGCGTGCAAACTCGGGTGTATTTAAAGAATTGAATAGATTTATCGATTACCAATTATATGCTTTTAATGAAATAGAGCAGTTGAGAGAATGTTTGAACAGTTTCGGGAGAGATACAGGATTAATGTTCATCTATTTGCCTTCTAAGCATTCATCCCTTTATGGCTTATTTGTTGATATACTAGAAGAAAGAGAAATAATAGCACCATTAGTTATTTTGAAGAAACAGAAAATAATGCAAGAACCTAAAGAAGAAGGAAAAGAGCATAAAGAAGAAGGAAAAGAGCATAAAGAAGAAGGAAAAGAACCTAAAGAAGAAGGAAAAGAACCTAAAGAAGAAGGAAAAGAAAACGAGAAAGAAAGTGATTTGTTAGCTCAAGAGAACAAAGATACAGAAGTTATGAAAGAAAAAGGAGAGGAAAAGGTTAAACTTGAAGAGGGGTTTAAAGATAGAATAAAAAATGAAGTAAAAAGAGAGATGTTTGGAGAAGAAAGAGAAAAAGAAGACGAGGAAAATCAAGAAAAAAAGAAGGATAATTTAGATGAAGAAAAACAAAAAACTTTAGAGTCTATATCCATAACTAAAGAAAGTGGGGAAGAAACAAGAATAAAAAAGAATGATATTCCTTTAAAAGAAGAATTAGAGACAGTTAATTCAACAAAAGAAACTTCAGAGGTAGATTCAGTGTCAGAAAAAACAGATGAAAAAATGGAAGAATTAAAAGAAGAAATAAAAACAGCTATTAAAGCAGAAATAATAACTGAAGTTAAAAAAGAAGTTAAAGATGAACCAAAGAAAGAATTAAAGAAGTTAGTTCAGAAAGAATTAGGTAAAAAAGAAATGGAGGAACTTAAAGAAGAGATACTACAAGAGATTGTATCAGACATTAAAGAAGAAATTAAGTATGAGTTAAAGAAAGATATGAAAGAAAAGAAAAGAGAATTAGTAGAAGATATTGTAAAGGAAATTAAAGAAGAAGAAGAGACACTATCAAAGAGTGACGATAGAGAAGAAGAACATAAGAGCTGATTTGTGAATAATCACCCAATGGTATAATGATATGTGTTTATATGTTGTTTGGCAGTACTTTTTATATACTTGATAAATAGTAGAAAAAAAGAGGAAATTTAATATGCGTCATCTTGACACAAAAGATCAATCAACAGAGATTGAGAAAACAAAACAAAAATTTGCCGGTTTAATGCCATCTATTCAAGTGTCATTGAAAAAAGTAAATAGGGCTTTAGTTCTAATAGGTGGCACCATCAGGTCACAAACAGCGATTTTATTGAGTGAAAAATTCAACAAGAAATATGGTTCAAAAATTGACTATGTCTTGTTTTATTCAGAAGATATTATTGAAAATGCAGGTTTCTCTAAAGAAAGATATGAAAACTCTTTAAATTACATTAAAGAAAAATTAAATTCAGATGATTTCAATATAAAAGCTCAAGATATAAGCACAATAGAAGGTTTGATTGATGTAATTAATACATTATTACGTTCAAATACCTACGATCTATTAATTGTTTCAACATCATTCATAGGATTAAGAGAAAAACAGAAAGAGGAAGAAGAGGAAGAATCTCACGTTCAACTAATGGGAAATCTATTTGAATATTTACTGGAAAAAACAGAAGTTCCTCTTTTACTTGTTGAAAGCGAAACAATAGATACAGAACATCTGTGGAAAGATGCTACAATTTTAGTTCCAAATTATAGATTTCTCAGCACAGCAGTAGAAAAAGCCCTTTATTGCACTCAAAAGGATGCGTCTATTAATATTATAATAAATATCAATCCTCAATTATTTCCCGACGAACGCGATAGAACATTAGAAGAATTTTTAAAAACAGAGAAAGAGGAAATAGAAAAATTTGAGCGTGCAAACGTAGAGGTATTTAAAGATTTGTCCCGAAAAGTAGAGTTTAACTTATATTCTTTTAGTGAGATAGAGCAGTTGAGAGAGTGTTTAAATAATTTTGGCAAAGATACTGGTCTCATACTTATATTTCTAAGATCAAAGCATTCTTTATTGTATGGATTATTTACAGAAATTCTTGAGCACCGAGAGATTTTTGCTCCATTATTTATAATAAAAAATGAGGAGAAAAAAGAACTAACGAGCGAAACAGAAGAATGCAAAGATAGAAGTAAAACTTAAGAAAAACAGTGAAACTTAAAACAAACGGGTATTAAAAAACAATAGAAATGGGGTTATTAAAATCGTCTTACTTCCGATATTAGCAGCACAGATACTTATAATGATTACAGTAATAAGCACCGTTATTTTATTAATGGTGGAAAAATTAGAAAAAGTAAAAATTGCATTCGTAGGTGCTTTAATTGCATCAATGCTATTATTTCTAACAGATTGGAAAGAAATAGGTCACTCTGGACACACAGGTGATTCCGCAGGAGATATACATTTTACAGAAATACTTGTAGAATTAGTAAACTATGAAGCAGTACTCATCATTTTTGGCGTAGGGATAGTTGTAGCATTAATGAAAGAAGTTGGATTTTTCGATTATATCAGTTTATATATGGTAAAGTTATCTAAAGGAAATCCAAAAGTTTTGTTTGTATCATTAGGAGGGCTAACATTCTTTATCAGTATGTTTTTTGATAATCTTACAGCCATATTAATACTGGGTTCATTAGCAGCCATTGTGTGTAAACAGATGCAAATTAGTCCCAAACCATTTATTATCTTTGTAGCTGTTAATACTATCATAGGCGGAATCCCAACTCCTGTTTCATCTATTCCTAACATCATTTATACTAGTAGTTACAAAGAACTTTCTTTTATCAAATTCATGGCTTTCGCATTTCCTTTGTCATCATTGTTGTTTATTATTGCAACATTTTATTTCTTTATAATCTTTAAAAAAGATATTTTCAAGGAAATACCAAAAGAAGTTAAAGAGCAGTTAACAAAAATTAACCCTATGTCAAGTATGGAAAATAAAAATAACTTATATAAATCAGTGATAATCCTAGTGCTTTTGTTAGGAGGTTTTATTGTTTCAAGTTATATAGGATTAGGAGTAGAAATTGTCGCTTTAATTGTTGCAGGAATAGGAGCTTTAGTATTTAGGAAAGAAATGAAACATTTAATAGAAGAAGGAGTAGAATGGGAAATGATTGTATTTTTTATCTCATTATTCATTCTAATGGGTGTTCTAGAATTTTCGGGATGCTTAGATCCATTAACAAACTTCTTTATAGGAATAATGGAAACGAATGAAGCAGTACAAGGACAGATTTATGTAGCTCTAATCATAGGTACAATAGGTTGGGTAATAATAGGGTTTATCAATGCTGTTCCTGCTGCGGTCGTTTTATCAAAAGTATTCGCGTCTTTAGGTGTAACATCTTTGGGATTGTGGTTCTCTATCGTTTTTTCAAATAATGTTGCGGGAGTATTAACACCATTAGGCTCAATTACTATACTTATGGCATTAGAGATATTAAAAACGGAGAATAGAAAGGTAACTTTTGCCCAATACATAAAGATAACATTACCATTAGCAATAGTAGTACAGCTTATATGTTTAGCATATTCAATTCTATTAATACTTTTACAAATAAGTTAATTGAAGGTAGAAGGTTTTTAAGTGGAAAAGGGATAGGATTAATTATTTTCCATCCATTTTCTAGCTTTTCCATGGGTATAATCTTGACTTTCTTCTATTATTGGAATTTCCCCAGATAGAAGTTTATCTGAAGGCAACCATTGTACCGAAGGATGATCAATATTATAGAGGATATTGATGGCTTTAGGAATGATTTCAGCTTTCAAATGTGTACCGATAGAGTGAGGGATGTATACCTCTCCATCAAATTGAAAGGGTATAGGTTTTTCTGTTTTTAATTCTACTTTTTTGGCTTGTGTAAATAAGGTGCCTTTCATTGTTTTATGTTGACCTTTGAAGATACGTTTTATACCGACTAATGTTTGTAATTTTGTAACATTTTTAGTAATAAAAACATTGAAGTGATCATTTTGTGGATGTCCATCTACACAACAAAGCATTCCTCCTCCAACACATTTGCCACAACCTATAGAAACCATCATTATATTAATGGGAAAAGCAGGTTGATCATCTAATTCAATTGTAGCCTTGGTTTGTTTAACAGTAAGAAGTTTTTTCAAGGCGAGATAAGTATATTTCTTCGGCCCTTTAATGAATGAACCTTCGCCCATATTAGCAGCATGACCAACAATGGAAGAAATGCCCGTATCTAACACATTAATGAAATATTTGTGGAGGTCATTATCTACGACTTCCATCTTACCAATAGAAACCGGAGAGGAAATAGTTTTTTCAAAAAGTGTTTGAAGGGCATGTTCAGGATTCCATGGAAGTCCCAAAACAGTATTATAATCATTACCTGTACCAAAAGGAAGAACTCCTAAATCTACTGCTTTACGCTTATGTTCTTCAACTTTCATTAACCCATTCACGACTTCATTAATAACCCCATCTCCAGAGACAACAATAAGTTTGTTGAAACCTTCATTAACAGCATCAACAGCGAGATCTATAGCTTCAAAAGGACTAGTTGTATATGTAATATCATAATCAATCCCTTTTTCTTTGATTAAAGGTTCAACTTTATCCCAACGGTTTTTACATAACTTTAAACCAGAATTAGGATTAACAAGAAATTTCCATTTAACACTCATTATCGTATATTTTAACTCACATTTAAAAATTTAAGCAAAGGGTTCAAAAGACAATAGATATGTGAGGGTAAAAATGATATCGATGGAAAAAATCACAAAGAAATAAATATAAATGTTTAAATTAACCCCGTATAAAGGTTAACAAAATGTCTACTATCAAAAAAGGAAAAGCACCTAAAAGCGCACGTAAAAGGCAAAGAGACGACGCTATAGTTATACTAATGCTGGTTTCAATTATTGGAACTGTGGCATATATTTTAGGAGGAGAGTTTACAAGAAAGTATCTTCTAGGAGCGGTAACTGTGGTTGTTGTTTTGACCATTGTAATAACAATAACTAAAATGATAGCAAATTTTATCAATCCTACTGTAACATTTCTGTGGAATGAATTTGTTTATGCACTTTTTGGCATTCCTTTTATTATAATAGGACTTTTTTACTTTCCCGTTGCAATCTATATGTTCTTCTTTTCTGGGGCAGTTTATGCAACAGAAATAAAAATTGTCGTTGCAACAATAGCAGTAATTGCTCAAATAACCTCTGTATTCATAACATTTAGAACAATGAAGAAAGATAAAGGAGATAAAAAAATAGATGAAGCTCTTCCAACAAAACAAATATGGTCAGATATTGAAGTGAGAAAAGAAGAGGAAAAAGTAAAGTTGAATGAATAATAATTGACAATGATATATTTTGTACAAAAAATAGTAGAAAGATTTCTAACGTTTAGGAAAAGTAATAATAATAATTGAATTTTCATCATCACATTGAGCATAGAAGTCCAATATTGCACCGTAATCTTCCATAAGTTCTTTAACTAACGATAATCCCGTCTGATCTTTTTTGTAAGAAGAAAGATTGTTGAAAGTTTGGTTTCCTTCACTTTTATTAATGAAGAAGTTTACTCTGTTTTTTATTTGAACACGATAATAATTATTTATTTCATCGATATCAACGTCAATTTCAATATTATCCTTAGTATTGAATGGAAGAATATTATGGGCAAAAATAATTTCAAATAAATTCGACAAGTTTTTATCAGCTTTAATTCTTGGGCGATAATTAGCCGTTAAATCATTGATGGTTATTGAATAATTTTTTCCAATCGTTTTATTCTGTAGCTCTTGGATACCTTGTTCAAGGGCATATTTAAGATCTATCGATTTATAGTATGAAGAATAGGATTTGTGCTTTAGATATAAATTCACTAATTGTGTATTATAACTCAATAAATCGATTATATTTTGAGTTTTACTAATAATCTTTTGTCCACCTTCGGTTAATTCTTCATTATTTTTTAGCCAATCTAAAAACCCTGTAACTTTTAACATTTCTTGATTTAAGTTTGAAGAAAAAATTTCTGATAACTTGTGTAAAAAGTCATTATTATCGATATAATTGTCTCCTCCACCAACAGATAGGTATTCTACGTGACTCTCTTTCATCTTTCCCACTATGAAAGTTTATAATTGTTCTTTTATAAACACTATAAAAGTTTTATCTACAGAAAAATCGTCAAAAGTAAAGTAAAAGTAAAAAATATTCTCTTTTTAAGAAGATAAAGAATTGTGTTATCTTCATTTTAAAGTATCATAGTTAAATGGAATTAGGTTTTCCTTAAATCCGCAAAATAAGCCTTAAAACATCTAAGGTGAATGTTTATATAAGTACCATAAATGAATGTGTGTATGAAAATTATAAAAGTTATTTGTGGAATTTTATTATTAATAGTACCAATAGGTTTAAGCACATCAGATAGTTCAGATACGACATATGTGATGACACCGTTAGGAGCAGCTGCTTCTAAGGACAACAAAGTAGAATACGGTTTTTTCTCTTTTAATTGGTTATCCGAAGATGGAAGAGTGGATTATGCAAAAGGAATAACATTTGATACTTGGCCGGATATAAATAGAGGAGAATTTTATGCATCTCAATGGATCTACGAAGTAGATGATGAGATGTCATTAAGTGGTTTTTACGCAAATTTAGCCATAGTGGCTTTATTTAGTCAAGATACTGATATGTCAACAGCAGGAGTTATAACCACACTAATGCCACTTTTAATTCTTGCTTTTATTATTCTTTGTTTTGTTCCAGGAAGTGCTGTTGCGCTAGTAGCTGACGGAATATTGTTATTTGGAGCAATCTTAACTTTAATAGCTTTTCTAGATTTTAGACATAATTTTGGAGCAAATTATGATTCGAATGTTCCACTATTTACTATTATTTCTTTTATTATGGCACTAGTTTTTGGTTATTTCTCTTTCAAGAATTTAAACAATAAAAAATCTAGAAGAAGAAGAAGGTAAAGGAATTCTTCTTTTACCACATTTTATTTTTTCGTTTATTCGTTTTTAATGAAATATATTTATAGACTCATAGAGTTTTGACTTAAAGATTCTTTTAGTAATGAAGATAAATGGTAATGAAAAAGTCAAAGTTAATCCAATTATACCAAAAATGATAAAGAACAAATTATATCCATACCACGTAATAATTCCCATAAAATCAAATATTGCTATTACTGCTAACGTAGAAAAGCAAAGACCTATGAGTGAAAATATTGCTCCCCAAGTGTATAATGGAAGTTTTTTATTCCAGCTCTTTTTTCCATCTTTCCTCGTTGTTAGTCTATCTTTTCTAAACATACCTAAAATTACGGGTATTAAGAGAAAAGGTGCAGTAAAGCTACCAAACATAAGAAAGAACGGAACATGGTAGATTTTTAAAGGAAAAGTACCTGATACACTCGTATACCAAGTAGTAGCACATAGAGAGATGAAATATACTCCGAATGTGCCTATTGGCATCACTAAAAGGGAGATCATATTTAATCCTAAAACTCTGTATATAGGTAATTTTAAGAGATATAACAATCCATAAAAAACACCTAAAAAGTAGAAAGAAGTTGCAACTAAGATTACTGTTGAAGAAAAAATAATATCCAAAGCTTGTCGAAAAGTAGTTTTACTTTTGAATAGTTCTCTAGGGTGTCCAACTAATGTTCCTGAATTGCCACAAGACCATCTATAGAGTTGTGATAATTGATGGTCAATAGTTTCGGGTACTAAAGACATAGATCCTAACTCATCCAAAAAATACCCTTTTTTCCCTTGACTCATCAAACGAACTGAATGAGCATAATCTTCTGTCATCAAGCCTTCAGGTAAAGATTTAATGGCATCTCTTCGAAAACAAGCGGTTGAACCTTGGTAAAGAACTGTATCCATTTTTCTTCTTGCATTTTGAGAACAGAAGAGCTGTGTTAAACTCATAGCTTCCCACACATGTAACCAATTTTTAGCATTACGAAAACCATATTTGGATTGAACAAAAGAGTATTCGGGATATTGTTCAAGAATAGCTACAAATTTTGCTAGAATATCTTTTTCAGGGATATGATCAACATCAAAAAAGGCAACAAAATCTCCGTCGAGTTTAGGAAGTATTAGATTAATCATATGAGCCTTAAATTTATCATTCTGTTCATAATAGTAGGTATATCCACATTCTTTTGTTACTTTTTCACTTTGAGCTCGTAAGGTAGAATCTGTACTATCATCACCAACCCATACATCAAAATTAGTGTAAGATTGGTTTTTAAAACCCATTAATGTGTCTTTAAGGATTACAGGGTTTACATTATGGATAGGCACTATTACACTAACTTTTACCGTGTTAGAAACTGCTGATAAATCATATTTAATTTCTCCAACTTGAAGAACTCCATCTATAAGCTGAACCATGAAGTAAATAGAATAAAAAGGGCCTAAAACTTCGAAAGTAAGAGCGGATATATTGATAATAAAGCCCAAAATACCCAAAGAATTATAGTTAATTATTAATGAAACTAATGACATTATACCATAAAAAATGATGAATACATACAGAATATACCCAATGAGATGGTTAACTTTACTTAATTGGCTCTTATTCATAAATCAAGGCATTTCAAACTCTTTATAAATTTTCATAAAGAGATGTAAAAAATAAAATGAAATAAAAAAAACAGTGGATTTTTTCATGAAATATTCCTTCTTTGATTTAGTGAAAATAGAGGTGATTTTTGTTCTACTCTTATTAATCTCATATATTGTAAAAAAGAAAAGTTTATGTAGACCAAATATTAAGTTACTGTTATGTCATACATTTCTATTGATTGGAAAGGCGCGGGATACATAGATTCCCTTATTGGAGGGATTATACTAGTAGTTCAGGGCTTTTTGACGATATTTGGTGGAAGTGCTTTTGTTGGTTACTCTGCACTTTCTGAAACAGGAATAGCTATTTTGAATGGTATTATCATGATCGTATTTGGTCTACTTATTCTCATCTTAGTTTGGGAATGGTTCCAAAGATTGGTGAAAACAGGGCCATGGATCAAAAATCATTTAGTGTTGGGAATTGTGCTTTTAGTCTTAGGATTAGTAGCAGGGGGTATAGGCGGTATTTTAACACTAATTGGTGGAATACTATTCATTATTGGCGCTGTAAAAACTGTATAATTCCATTCTTTTTCTTTCTTTTTTTCTCTAAATTTTCAATGGAAATTGTTAAAATGTTATAAATTAATTTCTCATATGGTTGTTCCAGATAATCATCCACGTGCACTATCTTTGAAAATTAGAGAGCAAATCATTGAAGGTATGCATAAGTCAGTTGTAGCAGAAGCGGGTTTAATTGCTCATGGAAGAGGAGAAGCTTACGATTATTTGTTAGGTGAAGAAACACCTGAAATAGCAATAAAACAAGAAAAAGCTGCAATAGCTATGTTGTTGTTAGCTGAAAAACCTATAATAAGTGTTAACGGAAACATTGCAGCATTATGTCAAAAAGAAATTATTGAACTCTCCACACTACTTTCAGCGCCTTTAGAAATAAATTTGTTTTATAGAAGTGAAAAGAGAATGGAAGCTTTAACAAAAGCAATGAAAGAGCATGGAGCTAAAGATATTTTAGGAATAGAGAAAGAGTATCAAACAGAAATAGTAGAACTATCTCATTTACGAAGAATTGTCGATAAAAGAGGGATCTATGTTGCTGACGTTGTTCTTGTTCCTTTAGAAGATG
>CAZEQQ010000050.1:0-11123 GCA_964514425.1 uncultured archaeon | reverse complement strand
GGTTAATAAATTCTATATTTTCATAAGTTTCAACGGTTGCTGTCTCTTCAATTTCTTTGGTTCCTAATAATACTGTTAAAAGGATTAAACCAGGTATAAGTGTAGCGATATCTTCTCGCCCCTTTTCAATACACTCATTTTGAAAAGCAGGAGTGAAATAGTTGGTCAATCTTCTTATCTGGCCTGAAAGTAAAAGAATTAACATACGCAAAAAGTGTATATCCATCCCATATTGTTCAAAAACTTTGGTGCTTTGGAACAAAATCATCATTTGGTTATCCATATAAGCTCGAGCTAAGTCAATCTTCTTATTTTCTACTAGACAAATACAAGCCAAATATTGCAATTTTGCTAAAATAAGTAAAGCTAATTCATACGAAGGATGAGATTCTATCCTCTCTTCTATCATTCTCCAATCGACAAGATAATCTGTAATCTCTCTAATTCTAGTGAGTAATTCTTGCTCTAAAATGACATATCTCCCAGCTAAAAAGTCTTCTTCGACTCGAATCAAATCATCTTGAACTTCTTGAAGCAAATCTTTTAAATTCAAAGATTCGATAGAAATATCTATTTTTTCTATTTGTTCTTGTGGAACAGCACTTAATTTTTCTTCATAATTAGTCTTTATAACACTCATGGCAGAATCTAAAATTTTCTGGATACGTTTAACTGGATCATAACGATTAGTACTGCTCACTGAGTAACGAATCTCTTCAGCAAACAATCTTTCTTCTAATTCTTTTAGAAGTGTAGGATTATGTGAACCTTTTGATTCAGTTAATAAAAGTTTAATAAAAGCGCTATTGGTGAGATTAGGAATATCTATCAACTCTGCTGTATCCAATAACTTCAAATCACTGCTAACTAAAGGAGAGTTATATTTAGAAGCTAAGTAAAGTACCGTAAGATCAGGTTTTTGGGGAAGATTGGCTGTTTTAGAATGAACTTTCCTAAGAAAGTTGTTAAAATCTTCTTCATCGATTGTATCAACTTTAACATAAGGTAGTAGCTCTCTTTGGAGAAAAAATCTCATCTCTTCCTTAACATACGAACTCAAAACTAATTTTTTGCTTAACTTCTCGCAGATTACAGCGAAATCATGATATGTCTTTGGTAGACTTTGAAATCCACTAATAAAGAAATTTGTGTCAACAATATAGTATTGTTCCATTAAAATTAGTTATAAGGAAGAAGTCTTAAGCTTTTTCCCTAGTTCTATCATTGTAAAATATCGTTGCACATTAGTTCTAACCCTTTTTTGATGTCTATATCTGGTACAAAACCTAAAACAGTCTTAGCTTTATTAATAGAACAGTAGCTATCTCTTATATCTCCAACTCTAGGCGCACTGTATTCAATAGCTAACTTGCTATTAGTGACTTGCAACAATGTTTCTGCAAGGTGTTTAATGGAAATGGCTTGTCCGTATCCAATATTTACCTCTTGACCTTTGATATTAGGAGTAATCAAAGCTAATTTTATTGCTTTGACTACATCATTTACATGAACAAAATCACGTGTTTGTAAGCCATCACCTTCAATTTTTATATTTACACCATTCTTAAGACAATTTAAAAATTTAAAAATGACACCAGAATAGGGATCATACTCTTTCTGTAAAGCACTGTAAATATTAAAAGGAATAAGTGTAATTGTGTCTAATCCATATAATTCTGAATACATTTTTACGTATCTTTCTCCTGTTAACTTACTTAGTCCATAAGGAGACAAGGGATTTCTGGGGTGCTCTTCAGTAACAGGTAAAAATACCGGTTCTCCATATGTTGCTGCTGAACTTAGGTAAACAAATCTTTCAATATCGTATTTTCGCGCATATTCTAAGAGATTAAGTGTGCCTATAATATTATTAGTTGCATCAAAAATGGGCTTATCAGTAGATACATTTACTGATATTTGTGCAGCACAATGAACTATGATATCTATCTTTCCTAAATTTAAGTATGAATCATTATTCTCTACAAAACCATTGACGAATTTCATCTCCGGAGTAGGATGCACTTTAGGGTTAGAATTATTATCAAATATTGTAACATCATAAGTGTTCTTTAACTCTTGATATAAGTGATAACCTACTTGTCCGAGCCCTCCTGTTAAAAGTAAACTTTTCACACTCACAAAAATTAACCTTTTTCTCGACATATAAAGTTTAGCTTCAAAACTGCACGCTTTCGTTTAAACTAAATTAGCATAAGGCTAAAAGTTTTTAAGAACTGTGTGTGTTTAAGTTTCAGTCGAAAAAAACTAAATAATAGGTGAATATGGACTATGTCTGGTAAAGTACGTGTAGCCATTGCCGGTCTAGGTAATTGTGCATCAGCTTTGATTCAAGGGCTGGAGTATTACAAAAATGTAGGAGAAACTGAAGAAGTACCTGGAATCATGCATGTAAGATTTGGTGATTATCACCTCTCTGATGTAGAAATAGTAGCAGCTTTTGATGTTGCTACGACTAAAATAGGGAAAGACATTTCAGAGGCCATATGGGCTGAACCAAATTGTGCAGTAAAATTTTCCGATGTTCCAAACAAAGGTGTAATTGTTCAAGCTGGACCAATACTGGACGGTGTAGCGCCACACACAAAAGAGTATTTTAAATGCTATAATGAAAATGAGGTTAAACCTGTTAATGTTACAGAAGTTTTAAAGGAAACAAAAACTGATGTTCTAATTAATTTCTTACCTGTAGGAAGTGAAGACGCCACAAAAGCTTATGCTCAAGCATGTTTAGATGCTAATGTAGCTATGGCTAATGGAATACCCGCTTTCATTGCTTCAAATCCTGAATGGGCACAAAAGTTTATTGATAAAAATGTCCCCATAGCGGGAGATGATATAAAAAGTCAATTAGGTGCAACTATTTTACACAGAATGATGGTTCGTTTAGCATATGAAAGAGGAATAAAAATTGATGAAACTTTTCAACTAAATGTGGGTGGAAATGGAGACTTCTATAACATGAAAAAAGAAAACCGCTTAACAACAAAAAGAATATCAAAAACTGAAGCAGTAACGAGTATGATCCCTTACGAAGTGCCCACACGAATTGGTCCTTCAGATTATGTAGAATTCTTACGTGATGAAAAAGTTTGTTACTTATGGATGAAAGGGAAAAATTTTGGGGAACAACCAGTAACAGTTCACTTGAAATTAAGCGTTCAAGATAGTCCTAATAGTGCAGGTGTAATGATTGATGTCGTAAGAGCATTAAAAATTGCAAAGGATAGAGGTATAGGTGGTCCTTTAGTTGGTGTATCTAGCTACTTCTTTAAACATCCTCCTAAACAAGTACCTGACCCTATAGCTAAGGAATGCGTTGATAAGTTCATTAGAGGAGAAGCAAGCGATATTTAGGTGATAAAAATGATAGAAAAAGACAAAATTAATGTGGCAATTGCTGGAGTTGGAGCTTTAGCTTCAGCGTTTGTTCAAGGTATTGAATATCTGAAAGCCTTTCCTGATAAAAATAAAAATCTCCTTCACCCTAATATTGGAGGATATGAAGTCGCAAATATCAATATAGTAGCAGCTTTTGATGTAGATATAAACAAAGTAGGAAAAGATCTTTCTGAAGCTATCTTTGTTCCTATTAACAGTACTCCAAAATTTGTAACTGTGCCAAAAGCTGGCGTTAATGTAGAGAAAGGCTATTTGAAGGATGGAATTAAAGGTATGCTGGAAACAGTGATAAAAGTAGATGACAAACCTGAAGTAGATGTTACTAAAATATTAAAAGAAACAAAAGCTGAAATGTTGATTTGTGCCTTACCTACAGGTGCTGTAGAAGCTGTTGAAGCATATGCTGAAGCAGCATTAGAAGCAGAAGTAGCTTTTGTTAATTGTACCCCTACTTATATCGCTTCTAATCCTGAGTGGTCAAGAAAATTCAGAAAAGCGAATGTTGCTTTAGTGGGCGATGATATCCAATCGTTACATGGTGGAACAGTAATACACAAGGCATTACTTCAAGTATTTAAGGAACAAGGAGTACATATAATTAATACCTACCAACTAGATGTAGCTGGAGGTCTAGAAACTTTTAACACATTAGATGATGATAGAAAAGCATTCAAAAGACAAGTAAAAGAACGATCAATACAAAAATCATTAGACAATGATGTAGATGTTGCAAGTGGAACATCGGATTATCTAGAATTTTTAGGAAATAGACGTATTGGACATTTCTGGGTCTTTGGTGAAGGCTTTCTTGGAATGCCTATTAAAATGGATATACGTTATGAAACGTTAGATGGGCCAAATGGTGCTGCTACTCTAATTGACATTGTGAGAGCAACAAAAGTTGCATTATCTAGAGCAGATAGCGGTCCTCTACCTTCAATTAGTGCATACGGATTTAAAGTGCCTCCTGTATTAGTAAATAGAGATTATGCACATGTATGGTTTGTGGATTACCTCTTAGGTAAAAGAAGTAAATAAACCAAAATTTTCCTTTTTTCCTTTTTCTTAAATTTTTTTGCTTGTTATAGCTAGAGTAAATGTTGAACCATAGTCCAACAGAAATTAAGAAATTCTTGGTTCAAAATAATTAGAATAATTAGAGGAACAAGAGCAAAGGACAAAGCATAATGGATAGTGGGCTCTGTAATTCTATACTTTCTAACTTTAACCTTTTTTTGTTTAATCCAAAGACTTTGCACTAATAGTTTAAGAATTACAAAGAAAAAGAGAAGGAAACTGAGGATAATAGAAATAGTAATGAAAATTGTGGTAAAAGAATAGGTAATCTGGAAGAACAAAATTTTACCATAAAAGTTTGCTGTTATGCTAAGAGAAACTAACATAACTAATGTTAAAACTAATACACTTGCCAGCGAAATATTATGACGAGCTACTCCCTTAAGAGCATTTATTTCATCTGTGTCGTATTTAAATTCAGTCAAAACCATCACACAAAGTAAAAGTGTAAGAAGGAACATTTTACCAATAAGGAGGTAGACTATTGCATAAAGCAAGTGTAATTCCGTGTTTATGGAAGTGAAGTTTACAAAAGCTAATGATAGGAAGAAAAACATGTTTCCAGTAAACATTAAACTAAAATTGTTAGCGAGCATAATTAATCTATTTTCAGTTAAAGAGGCTAATGCACCCCAAAAGAGTAAGATAGTTCCGTAGGCAAGAAAAAGTGAACTCAAGTAAACAGAATCGAGGTATACAGCAAAGAGCGGATAATATTTTATGAGTATAAATAGAGCTAATGAACGATAAACAACTAAAAATAATGTTTTAGTTGAGGTAAAGTTATTCTTTAAGTTTAAATTGAACCATAAATGAAAAGGAGGTATTCCTGCAACCATTAAAATGGAAGTAAAGAAGATTAGTAATCCTATTAACCCTACTATTCCTCCGCTTTGTAAAGAAAAAACTATAAAGATTGTTTGTGTTTCAAAGTAGAAACAACAAATACTAAAAAACAAAAACACAAGAATAAGTAAATTGTAAAAAGTTGTAAATTCTAATGATGACCTATTTTTTTGTTCTGAAAAACTAAACACAGACATTCCACCAACAAATAATAGCAAGAAACCCAAATAGAGAAGAATCCAATTAGTAGTTAAGATAATAAAAAATAATCCAATCAATACCAATAATATAGAAATGAATTGACTATAACTATCATCGCTATTATCTTGTTTTTCTCTAATTGTGAAAAAAGTGATGATTATTATCAGTAGATAAAAGCACGAATAAATTGTGGTTGAAAAAGGATCAACAGAAAGTAGAGTGAAAAAAAGTGTAGAGGGAGCAGCAGAAAAAAGAATATGATAAAATGAAATAAATGAAACTATGACTGAAGTAAGTGTGCAATAACCAAAAACTATATTCATTCTTCCAGTAAGAAGAGGGAAAAGTTTGATGAGTAAAGTTTGTGCATAATAAAGAATAATAAGCAAAAAAACTCCAAATACGAGAATCTCCAAAGGAATGAGCTGTTTTAGTATAACTGTGTGTTGCCCCATAATTACCACCTAAAAATAATTACTGATAGAAATAAAACCAACAAGAAAGCGAATGTGAGATAAAGTTGTTTACCAAAGTCACCATCTTCTAGTTTACGTATAACTATCGAAATACTAGAAAAGAAGAGAATAATAGCTGGAATGATTGTTGCTTTAGTATACCCATACACTGTGTAAATTATTCTACGCACTTTTGGTATTATAGTTTGTTTGATCCCTTTTGTATAGATATACACTTTTAACCAAATCAAACTAAAAAGTATGATGTTTGTGTAAATCCATGAAAGAGTGAAGGAAAAAAGAGGAAATTCTAATAGTTGGGTAATCTTAAGTGTAAATCGTTCATAATAACTATTTTTAAGTTGGAATTTTTTAATGACATATAAACGATAAGTAAAAAATAAACAAAGCGAGAACAGATATGTTGCACTAATAATAATTGAAGGTAAAATTAAATCTGCCCAATCGAAGAAAGATGTAGCAAATTTTGAAAGAAGATAGAATGGCGAAAAAAGTGTGATAGCTAAGAGTTGTAGAATTATTACAATACTAAAACTTGCTATGCTTATAGGTGTAAATGCAATATTCTTCCTTTTTATAATTGTTTTATGAATATAGTTTATGATAATTAGTGAAATTAAAGCCAAACAAAGTGTTGAAAGAATAATCTTTAGCAATCCAAAGGGGGAAATACTAACACTATACCAATAGTTTAGTAGTAACCATATATTACTAAAAGGAGGAATACCTAATAAAAGAAAAATGGTTAAAATTAAATTGAAGTAAAAAATAATTGGTGAGAGTAGAGGTAGTTTTTCTTTCTTTTCTCTTGTCGTTTCTTCTTTTGTTTCTACTTCAGCTTTTCTTACTGTTTCTTCTTTCTCGTTTAGTACTTCTATCTTCTTTTCTTTCTTTCCTTCTTTCAACTCTTTGTGAGTTAACCAGATTGAAAGAGCTATTATGGGGTAAAGAATGATATTCATACTCTCAAATACGTTACCTTCAATAACCAATGCCATAGAAAAGTGAATATACGCTAGCAAGAGTAAGAAATTTTTATGAAGGGATTGAGGAAGTAAAATCGCTAAAATTAATAATACTATCGCTATACTTAACCACATTAAATTATAAACATTTAAGTAAGAGAATAGAACCTTTCCTAAAGGTGTAAACAAGAGCGCACTGATTGGTAAAAGAGGGAAGAAGAGATTGTAACCAATGAAACTAGGATTTTCTATTCTACTATTTTTTATCACTGCAGAAATAAAGGGAAAAGAATACAATTTAAAACTTAAACCAATTATACTAAGTATAAACATAGGAAGAAAAAGGACATCTTTTCCACCTATTTGATCTATATACTGAATCAATTCGTTGAATCTTAAACTTCCCGCTTTAATAACCAATAGTAAGCTCGCAACGAGCAAAAGAAGTGAACCAAAAATTTGTGTAGTGTAAATCTCTTTTGTATTTGTACACTCTTCAAGACGTTTCTTATGATAATCTTTAACGATGCTGATAATCAATAAATCAAAGAGAATGAAGATAATAAAGTATTGTAAATAATTAGATGCAAATATTAACGGAATCATTAATAATGTTAAGAGGGGAAAAAATATTGTTTCTTCTAGATGAATTGAACTTTCATCAGTCTTCTTTAAGTGATATAATTCTAATGTCATAATAATAATTGCAAAAATAAAGTAGAAAAGTAACCTTTCCAATGAGATAAGCAATCCTACTTCAATCACAAAAGTAGCTAAAGTAAAGAAAACAAATTGTTCAATTAGGACTAACTGTGTTTGCAAAAAGAATAGGGTGAGAATAACTACAGGGAAACCTACATTCATGCATATAAGCAGGATATTTTTATTTTTATAGGACCTCTCTTCCTCTTTAATGACTTGAATAATCATATTAGTTAATATCAAGACAATCAGCAGAATCCAATGGAGCATTAAAGCCTGTATAACACTACTCAATTTCAGTTACCTCTTTTTCTTCTTTATGTCTAACATAATATGCTTTCAACTGTATTATTATTAATATTATTACACTCAATGATCCTATTAAAACCAACCCAATCAAATCTGCTGAAGTGTCATGCACAGCTATTAATAACATTCCTGAAAGCATCATTATAGTATATCCAAAACCCAATAGATACAGATTCTGATATTTGGATAATACGATAAACATACCAAATGAAAAGATAATAAATGTGATACTAAGATAAAGAATTAGTTGTACCATGGTTCATGTGCCTTCTTTTTTACGTGATTTACAAATGTCAAAATGATGATGATAAAAATTATTGCGCCTATACTGTAGATTAATCCAATAACACTCCACCCATATATAGGTTGAGAAAGACTCTTAAGAATATCCCCCGTTGTGTCAGGTTTAATTATTATATTATTAATACTTAATACCATTAAAATAATTAAAATTAAAAATGTTAGGCTAAATAACAGACTATAACTTGCTTTAGACAATGTTAACCTTTTTTGCTCGCTAACAGTGGGATCATGTAATGTGTCGTAAATCATGAAAAGTGAGATTACCACTGTTAAGGCGAGATTCAACAAATAGATTATCTTTTGTCCTATTGAAAGCAATAGCAAAGAGTACATAAGAAAGGTTAAAAGATAATATACACGATCGTAATCTGTTTTACATAGATACCCCCTCACTAACATTGCTGTACCTAAAGATAACCCTATAAACAAAAACACTTTATGAGTAGGAATTATAACGACCATAGAGCTTATTATTGTCACAACTAAAATAACAAATAAAATGTTCTTCCATTTTGTATTTGTAAGGACACGTTGTAGGACTATTACACTAACCACTAGAATCGAAAGAATAATCATAGTTATGTCAATTATAAGTACAGAAATATCCATAGTTATTACCTAATGAAATAGCATGAATAAAAGTTTTGCGAGATAACTTTTACGAACAATCCAAATACTTATATTCGTTTAAAAAAAAATTAAAATGAAATGTCATGGCTTGAAAATAAAGAAAGAGAACATTCTTATACAGAAATATTTTCGTTCTTGCTCCCTTACCTAGTAAAACGTAAGATATTTTTAGTATTTGTTTCAGTGGTTTCTTTTTTTGCAGCTATATTAGGGTTAATCGCACCTATTTTAATTGGAAGAGTAGTTGATGTTGCAATCCCCGCTAAAAGCATTAATCTTATTTGGATTTTAGGTGGATCTATATTTATTGCAGCACTTTTTGGTGGTATACTCCAGTATGTTTCACGCTTTTATGCTGCATTGTTTGCAGAGAAGGTTATTTTTGAACTTAGAAATGATATTTATGGCACACTTCAACAGCTCAGTTTGACTTTTTATGATGAAGAGAGCACAGGGCAAATTATGACCCGTGTAACAACAGATTTACAAGCTATTCAAACATTTGTCAATTTTACATTACGATTACTTATGAATGGTTTGATTTTGTTCTTTGGTTCATATATCGCCATGTTTATAATTAATTTTAGGTTAGGAGCAGTTCTAACAAGCCTTTTCCCTGGTTTTATTGCTCTAATAATTTGGTTTAGTGTTCGCGTCCGTCCTGTCTTTTATGAAACTCGTAGACAATTCGGCACGGTTACTTCAATCTTACAAGAAAATGTTACTGGTAACCATGTTGTTAGGGGTTTTGCACAAGAGCAACATGAAATTGATAAATTCAAGAAGGCGAATGCTCTCTACCGTGATTTACGAATTAAATCACAGATATATCGTGCATATTATACTTCAGGAATGATATTACTCATAGGTTTAGGTACTGCCTTAGTTCTTTTCGTTGGAGGTAGACAAGTAATGACCGGAACTATGGGAAGAGGAGAACTCATAACTTTCTTTCTCTTTCTGCAGATATTACCCGCTCCAACAAGACAGCTTACCTGGTTAGTAGGAATCTTTCAACGCTCACTCGCTAGTGGTGATAGAATTATTGAGTTGTTGGAAGCCCAAAAAGAAGTTCAAGATGATCCTAATGCGTTAGATATTCGTAACTTAGAAGGTGATATCAAATATGAAAATGTTACTTTTCAGTATGAACGCGATAGGCCTATTTTACATAACTTAAATATACATATTCCTGCTGGTCAAAAGCTGGTTATATTTGGAGGAACAGGTTCTGGCAAATCAAGTTTTGTGAATTTGCTCTCACGATTTTATGACCCTACTCATGGTGTCATTAAAATTGATGATAACAACATACAAAAGTACAAACTCAAACAACTACGTAAAAATATTGGTATGGTTCTTCAAGAAACGTTTCTATTCAACGCCACCATAAAAGAAAATATTGCCTTTGGACGTCCTGATGCTACTGATGAAGAAATTTTTGAGGCTAGTAAAACAGCAAAAATTTATGATTTTATCGCTTCATTACCTAATGGTTTTGAGACACGAGTAGGTGATCGTGGAATAACTCTGTCAGGAGGACAAAAGCAGAGAATTAGCATTGCTCGGTCTCTTCTAATAAATCCCTCAATCTTAATATTTGATGATTCTACAGCTTCAGTCGATGCTGAAACAGAAGCACATATACAAGAAGCTTTATCCATCCTTAGTGAAGGTCGTACTACTCTGATTATCTCACAGCGAGTATCTTCCGTGCGCTATGCGGATAGGATTTTAATCTTTGACCGCGGTGAAATTATTCAAGATGGCTCTCATGAGGAACTCATATCTCAACCTGGTATTTATCATGATATTTACTCTACACTTGCACAGAGTTATGAAACACCTCCAGTTGTTTCTGAAAGTGTAACTCAAAAAGATGGAGGTTCGAATTAAAATGGGTGGCGGACATTTACTGCATAGTATTGCTAAAGAAGAAGAAAAAAGAGAAAGAACATATTCTGATCTAACATTATTCAAGCGATTGATCGCTATTTTCAAATTCTATCCCAAAGAATCAATATCTGTTATTGCAATAATTATAACTTCGTCAATATTTACTATTTTAGTTCCCATTGTTATCCAAATTACAATTGATCGGTTTATTTATCCTAATTATCAAGAATATCTTTCAAATCTATTCATCCTTTCAGGGATTTATACTAGCTTTGTAATTCTTAGCTTCTTATTGTTG
>CAZEQQ010000049.1:6790-11377 GCA_964514425.1 uncultured archaeon | reverse complement strand
TTAATTAAAGTTGATTTACCAGAACCTGGATTTCCAATGATAGCTACAGTAGAACCTGCTGGTACAGAAAAAGAGAGGTTATTCAATGCTCGTTTTCTCGTACTTTCACCATTATAGGAGAAACTGACATTCTCAAATCTTACAGAACCATCTTTACCATCCCAAGAAATAGGAATAGCTGCTTTTGGTACATATTCATCTCGTTCTTTCATGTCATGGATCCTTTTAGCAGCTGCCATACCTACTTGAAATTGACTTATTGTCCAACCAAATTGCCATGTAGGCATAATTAATGTCATTGTTAGCATTGTATAGCTGACTAAACTAGAAAGCAGTAAATTGCCCAGAAAAACTTCATAAGCACCCCAGAAGAAACATAAAGCAATAACAATTACAGTGATAACTACAGGATAATACTTAGCGCTAATTACTCCTCTTTTGGTGTTTAATTCTCTTAGCTTATCAGCTTCTTGATCAAAGAGTTTTATTTCATTAAATTCTTTAACAAAGGTTCGAATGACACGAATACCTGTTATAGTCTCTTGTAATCTCGAATTTAGGAGACCATTTTGCATCATTTGAGCATTAGATACAGGATACAGTTTTCTATTAAAATCATAAATAGTAATAACATAAAAGGGAAGAGCAAAGAGTAAAATCAACGTTATTTTGGGACTAATATAAATCATTAATGATACAGAAAATAGAAGAGTGAAAAATGCTTCAAGGAAAAATTTCAGTCCAGGTGAAATAAATATATTCATCTGTCTGGTATCATAGGTCGCTCTTGCCATCACATCACCTATTTTAACACGATCATGGAATTCTTGACTTTTTTCAAGCATATCATCATAAAACTCTTCAGTAACGTTTTTTGTAACTTTGTGAGCAATAACTTCATTAAGATAACTTTGAGTAAAATCACAAGTAGCACGAATCAAACCTGCAAGAGCAATTAATAAAGAAGTAAAAATAATAGCACGAAATGACCTATCAACTTTTTCTAACTCTTGGAAAATACCACCAATTAACATAGGAGTGAAAGAAACAGTACCTATGAAGATAATAAGAAAAGTTAGCATTATAAGACCTAATTTTTTTTCTCTTACTATATGCTTAATAAACCAGACTTTATAACCCATTTTAATACCCAACTACAAGTATAATAATCGATAAAAGTAAGATAATACAAAGAATCTTCTTATTTGAAAAATATTCTTAAGAAGCAACGTCTCTATACTAAACTACTACGATGTTTTTTGAGTTAATTAGTATAAAAACTTTTTTTTAAAGAGATTTAAACAGGAAAAGAAAGAAATGTAAGAGTTGAAGTCCCTTTACTCATTTATGTTGTAAATATAAGATAAAGAAGATAGATGAGACCTGTTGAAAGTGCTGCAATAAGTATAATGGTCTGTAAAGACTTTTCTTTTTCTTCAGATAGCAATCTTTGTTCTGAACCCTTGAATGTAGTTGTAAAGGGAATGAAGTGATGTGATTGTTTCTCCAATTTATCCTCTTCCTCTTTATCCACAAAAGATGAAGATACTAGTTCTCGTTTTTCTCCAGAAACTGAAGCTACACTACTATTACTTACTTCTTCTTGTTTCAATTTAGTAGTTATAGTTCTATGTGCGGGTGTTGTGGTTTTTGTAGTAAAAAGTGATTGATCTAAACAGTTTGGCATTATTCCTTCTGAGATGACATATTTCTTAATGCGTGAAAAATCTATAATAATTTTAATAGCAACCCAAATTAAAAGAGTGGATTCAAAAAGCCCATTAAAAACTATAATTAACATTGTCGCTACTGTATCGTCGGCTGTGTTTGAGATCCATGTAAAGAAGGCTACAATAACAGAAAAGAATGCATATAAAAGATAAATAAATCCTCCAACTTTTAAGTTAGTAACAAAACTAATCCTTCTCATGACAGTTGAAAAACAATAGAACGAGATAATCCTTCCAAAAACTATAGCTGCACCAGCAAAAACTGCAATAAGAGGCCAGCCTAAAAAGATTAAATTGACGATAACTATAAGGGAATAAATCATCAACCAACTATAAGCGTCTTTACCATATTTTGTAATGTGTTCAGTGAAAAATTCTTCAGTTATGTAGAGTAAACCGATAGCTATTGGAATTAATGCAGTTAATCGCAAAGCGTAGGCAATATAACCAAAAATAGGATAATAAGAAGTAAATCCTAAAGCATATTGATCATAAATGTTAAACAAACTTAAAATGATTAAAGCTACTGAACCACTAATTACTAAATGATAATATTTGTTAAAATATGTACGAATAATTTTTTCATCAGAAGTATTGTCTTCTATTGTCATAAAATTTCACAAATACACAAAATCATAACTTTTTAAAAGCCTTTGCTACAAATATCCCGTATATTGATTGTTATTTTATCATCAACCAATTATAAGCGTCTTTACCATATTTTGTAATGTGTTCAGTAAAAAATTCTTCAATTATTGTAGAGTAAACTAATAGTACGTTTTGCCTTTACTTTTTTTTTCTCCCGTCTTCTTGTAAGTTTAAGTAAAAAATTTCAGCTTATTTCTCTTATTAATGTTATTTTCACTAAAATTCCTCTACAGAATTATTTATAATTTCTAGCTCGTTGCAATAACTTATGATATTTAGTTGGTATTACTTTTACATTTTCATAGCTTCAACTTTAATTCTTACTATTTCTATCTATATTGTTCTTCGAACCTATCTTAAATATCGAATAACTTCTCACCTTCTTATGGCTTGTGCCTTTATTTTACTAGAAATTTCTGTTACTATTTTTACCTATACAGGATTCTTTTTCGGTCCCAATGAACAAAATTCTCATGTTCTTTTATTTTTGCGCCAATTAGGGAATGCTTTTATTATTGCTGGGTATTTGTTTGTTTATTATGGCTTTCTATATTATCGCACTAAGCAAAATGCCATTTTAGCTAATTCTGTTTCGTTGTTAGCAGGTATAATTATTTGTGCTATGTTTTATCCTGGATGGGTAACTGTCGAATATGATCCTGTTTTTAAACGGTGGACAGGACAGATGTATTTTGTTATAACTATTCTTTTCATCCCATTATTGCTACTTTTCATTATATATTGGATTTTGCCTTTAATAAGATATATTCGAAGAGGTTATCGATTAACTGAAACTAAATCGGGTTTGTTCCAGTTAATTGGTTTTAGTTTTTTAATTATTTGGGCTGGTTCAACTGCTTTTTCTCATATAGGCATGATTGGTGCCATTCGTGGGTTAATAGCCTATTTCCCTTGGATATTTTGGACTTTATCTATTCGTTCAAACCCTTTAATCCTTTGCCATAGTAAATCAAAAGCTAATTGGCTCCTTATTATGCACGAAAGTGGTATTCCTTTATATTACTACTCTTTTTCAGAAAAAAGTCCTGAGAATATTGAATTAGCAAGTGGTATGTTATCAGCTATAAAGTACGCTCTTGAAGACATTATCTCGAGTAAAACGCACCTTAATAGTGTAAACTATCAAGATAAAAAACTCTTATTCCATCAAGCTAAATATTTTACTATAATTCTTAATAGTAATTCAGTTGATGAAGTACTTTTAGTTGCTTTAAAGATTTTTAGCGATGCCTTTGAAGAAGAATACAAAAAAGAATTAGACCAAGGTATAACAACAGTTGATACCTTTAAAGAAACAGATATAAAAATCAATCATATTTTCAATCTCATCTTAATGGAGGTTAAATAATGTTGTTTTTACGCTGAAATTTTCACTATTTAATATCATTTAGTAATAAACTAATAAACAGAATATTATCAAGATATTTTTTACATCAATGAATCAAATAAACTATACTTGTATTATATATAAACTAATGTAGTTTATTTTTTGTTAAATAACAATATATTAATTTAAAAAATATTGGGAAATATAATCTAGATATCAAGTTTTTCAATAATTAAAAAATGTAAAAAGACTAATTTCACCCTCTTTGAGTAATTAAATTTGGCTTTCTTAAGTAATTGGGTAAAACTTTATTTGCAATCATATAGTTTTTAATGCGAGTAAAATCGAGAATTATCTTGATACCAAGTACAATAACTATTAAAGAATCGAAGAAACCTCTAAAAATTATACTAAGGATAAGGGCTTGAGTATCTCCAGCTGTAGCTGCTATTTGTGCAATGATAGCTACAATAACACCAAAGAATGCGTAAAGAAGATAAATAAAACCGCCCACTCTCAGCTTAGTAACAAAAGCTATTCTTCTCATAACTGTTGAAAACGAGTAAAAAGCTATTATTCTTCCAAAAATAGCTGCTAAACTTGCAAGTGCTGCAAACATTGGAAAACCGAAGAAAATAAGATTAATAAAAACAGTCAAAGCATATACCATTATCCACCTATAGGCATCTTTTCCGTATTTAGTAATATGCTCAGAAAAGTATTCTTCTGTTATGTGCTTTAAGCCCATGGCAATAGGAATTAAAGCTAACAATCTTAAAGCATAAGAAATGTAACCTAAAATAGGAGTATAAAACGTAAAACCATAGGCATATTGGTCTAGAATATTGAAAAAGGCGAAAA
>CAZEQQ010000049.1:0-6780 GCA_964514425.1 uncultured archaeon | reverse complement strand
GCTCCACCAAGAACCATTTTATAAGGACCAGAAATGTGTTTCTTAATCTCCTCTTCAGAAGTGTTAGTAGTGTAGTCTACTGTCATATTCTCACGAATTGGTAGGGAAAAAGCAATATATAAAGATATACAATTACACCTCATAAAATCATAACATATCGAAAAATAGTGAGAGATTAAAATAGTAAATGCACATTTTTAGCTTAAATTAGTTTATTCATTGAATAGTAGGATATTCCGAGGAAAGTATCATAATTGGTATAATGCTCTACAAGAGTAATGCCTAATTCTTTACAATCTTCTGTAGATTTGAATTCATGAACCCCTATCCCTAAGACAGAAGTTATTATCACCATCTCGTCTTCAATTTTTTGATAGTCAGAAAGGATAGAACCAACACCATCATAGACCATAAAAACCAAAAAAGAGTATCTATCCACTAATTCTGTTGGATACGCAATGGAATAATTTTGCTCATTATACCACCAAGGAACTGCTGCAGATAATTCTAAATGAGGATAATATAACCTATGAAACTGACTGACATTCATCAATAGATCCAAATAGGCACTAAAAATCTCTTTTTGTTCGTTAAATGATGAATCGCTCCATTCTTCAGTTGCATGTGGTTCAACATCAAGATGAATTCCTGTAATAGTAAGGTCAGGATACCTTTTTAGAAAATCAGCAATTCCTTCTAAATGAAGCTGTGCGTCATTCCAATTATAGATAAAAATAGGATCTTCTAAAGTCATTATCGTGACTTTTATTTTTTGCTTTTCCATATCTTGGATAAAGTCTTTTAACTTTGTATCATATTCTTCATCAAAAGTACTAGCATTTGTATTAATGGCCCTTGTATAAACTGATAAAAAGAGATCTGTAATACCATATTCCTTTAATGTAGAAGAAATTTCTGCTGTTTCATACCCTTCAAAACCATAGAACCAAGCAAAAACACGTTTATCATTAGAAATAGGTTTAAGGTTATCATAGAAATAGATAACAAAAATTCCACTAAAAATAATAAAAACAATAATGGTGAAAGCAACATTTTTCTTTTTCATTTTAGATGAATAGAGTATCATCAAGAGGTGTTTTAACTATTTTTATTGGAGCATCTATCATTGATAAATTGCTTTTGTTGAAAATAAACCATCTTTTTAAAAAAAAGAATTGAGAGGATTAACTGTAGAATTCTTCTTCATCTTTAACTACAATATCGCCATCTCTAATTATTGGTTCTACTTGGTAAACAATTTTTCCTTTCCAATAATATTCTCCTGTTCGATAAATAGGGTTTTTTCTCATGTAAGCTAATGTACTTCGAGGAATATCGAATTTATTGCTTATTGTACTCATTGTTACTCCATCTTCAAACATTTGGAATATTTCTAATAATCTTGGTCTCATTTCTTTATCAATGACTAATTTCCCATTCTCAATTTTGTATCCAAGGGGAGGTCTAGACATAATTTTGTTTTCTTCAATTCTTCTTTTAATACCATAAATACGCTTTTGCCTATACTTTTTGAGTTCTTCCTCACCCAACATGTCATAAATCCTTCTTACTAACCCCTCTTGTGCATCTTCAGTTGAACGAATCTCAACACCACTCATTCTAAGCATAACTGTAGCATAGCCCAACATATCAACCTCTCTTGATATACGGTCTCTAGTTTGTGTCCATACCTCTTTAATAGGTGAGTCAGGATTGCTCAACTTATAATCTCTAACAAACTGGATCATCTTCTTAAATCCCGGTCTTTCTTCAATATGACTATCACCAGAAACATCCTCATCGATAAAAGTTGTAACAATATGTCTGTAACCTAATTCTTTGATTTTTTTATTCATAACATCGATTTGAGTATCTCTTCCTGAACTTTGGTCTGCAGTACTTACACGAGCATAAAGAATAACATTAATATGCATACTTTGTAAGAAGGTATGTTCTTCTTATAACCGTTTGTAACACTACGTTTTTACAACCATGATTTATGCAATCTATAAATTAAACAGAAACCCCATAGAAGTCTTTTCAATGCATTATAGAGAATTAATTGATAAATCAGAGATGTTTTAAAGTAGTGTGAAAACATCAGTATAATGGTAAACGATGTTAAAGAACGACTTGTTGAATACTTTAGTAATAAGAAAGTGATTGTCGCTTTTTCTGGAGGGTTAGATAGTACTGTACTTCTCCATTTAGTGAAAGAAAAGGCAAAAAAATATGTGGCAGTTCTTATATCCTCACCATTACTACAAAAACAAGAAATAAAAAATGCTAAAGAGTATTTACATTGTAATAGCTTCAATTATCTTATTTTAAATGCAAACCCATTAGAAAATGATGATGTAGTTAGAAATGATAAAGATAGATGCTACTACTGTAAGAAGTTATTATTTTCTACAATTTCTAACTCTTTCAAAGATTCTGACTATGATTTTATTGTCGAAGGGTCAAACACTAGTGATTTAGGCGATTATAGACCCGGATTAAAAGCTCTCAAAGAATTGAAGGTTACAAGTCCATATTTAGAGTTGGGTGTAAGTAAAACTGAAATAAGAGAGATAGCAAGAATGTATAATCTATCTATTGCAGATGCGCCCCCTTCAACTTGTCTAGCTACACGAGTAACCTACGATATGCCTTTATCTGCAGAAATATTATCAACTATAGATGAAATAGAACATCAAATAAAGAGAGAATTAGAAATAAATCTAATACGAGCAAGAGTACATTCCTCTCTTATCAGAATAGAAGTAAGAGAGACTGATTTTTACCTTTTTTTGGATGAAGAGAAAAGGAAAAGAGTGATAGAGATTATTCAAACGAAAGGTTTTAAGTATATATCATTGGATTTAATTGGGTATAAGCAAGGTTCAATGAATAGAATATTAGGTGAATAAAATGCAAGCAATAATTATCGATCCAAGAATAGCTGGCTGTTCAGGAGATATGTTTTTAGCTTCTGTATGTGATTTAGTTGAAGATACTAGTTATCTTGATGAATTAGTGGCAAATATAAATACCATATTTAATATAGAAATAGAGATAAACAAAGAAAGTGTTCTAAAAAAGGGTGTATCCGCAACTTATCTTAAGATTGATATCAAAAAAGACATTAAATCTCATCACGCTACAGATTTACTAGACAAAGCTATGCTATTAGCAGAAAAACTCTCTATAGAGGAAAAAAATAAAGAATTAGCATTAAAAATGTTGAATTCATTATTAGATGCGGAATCAGCTGTTCATGGACAACCAATAGAAAAACTACATCTTCACGAAACAGCTAGTATAGATACACTATTAGACATTTATGGTACAGTATTTTTACTCGAGAGGAATGGATTACTTTCCCTTCCTATTTATGGGTTACCCGTTAATGTAGGGTCAGGATTTGTAACTTTCTCTCATGGAACAGTATCAGTTCCACCTCCAGCAGTGTTAGAAATATTAAAAACAACAAACTATCCTTTTTTCAGTACAGAAACTAAAGGAGAATTATTAACTCCTACAGGTGCAATAATATTAGTTAATATTGTTCAAAAAACAATAAATCAATTGCCTGCACTAACTCTAACTAAATTAGGAAAGGGTGCAGGAACAAAAAATCTTGAACATTCTCCTAATATTTTGAGTTTGATGTTAGTCGATTTACCAATTAACGAAAAAAAACACTACTTAAGCATGCTTGAAACTCATATGGATGATGTTTCTGGAGAAATCCTTGGAGGTATGGTTCCAGCTTTACTTGTTCATGGAGCTTTAGATATTTCCTATTACCCCTTGATGATGAAGAAAAATAGACCTGCATGGTGCTTAAGGTTAATTTGTGAAGAAGAGAAAGCTTCAGAGTTATCATTTTTTGTTATGAAACAGTTCGGAACATTAGGTGTGAGGGAACAAAGATTTGCACGTTATGAACTTGAAAGAAGAGTTATCTCTAAAACTTTTGAACTTAAAGGAAAAATTATCTCATGCAAATTCAAGGAAAGGATATTTGAGGGGAAAGTCATCGGTGCTAAGCCTGAATTCGATGATGTAGAAAGAATAGCAAAAGAATTAGAAGAACCAATGCTAAATATAGAAAAAACATTATCACACTTATATTATTTAGAGGAAATGAAAAATGAGTAATCGGAAAATCTTGGAATCTTTGTCTTCTGGTGAAATAACAGTACAAGAAGCAGAAAAGCTTTTATCTAACAATAAAATAGAAGTAATAGATGAATTCGCAAAATTTGACCTATTACGCGAAAAAAGGACAAAAATACCAGAAATAGTATACACAGAAAATAAAGAACCTGAACAATTAAAAGCAATAATAGAGCGAATAATGTCAAAAAAGCCCGTTCTTCTCCTTTCTAGAGTCACAGAAAAACATCTCTCCGTTATAGAAAAATTCAGTGATCGCTTTTCTATTTCTTATGGAACAGGGAAAAGATTTTGTTTAATTAAAGAACATACTTATGAGTTTGAAAAAAAAGGAGGAAAAGTAGGAATAGTTACTGCAGGAACCTCTGATATTGCTGTAGCAGAAGAAGCTAAAATTGTAGCAGAAATGATGGGATGTGATGTTGTTCTTATCAATGATATAGGTGTAGCGGGAATACATCGATTAATCGAACCTTTAAACACTCTCCTCAAAGAAAACATCGATGTGATTATAGTTGCTGCAGGGATGGAAGGGGCTTTACCTACAGTAGTCGCAGGATTAGTTGATATCCCAATTATAGGTCTTCCAATTTCTGTTGGATATGGTTTTGGTGGAAAAGGTGAAACAGCACTCCGAAGTATGTTACAAAGTTGTGCTTTAGGTTTAGCTGTTGTCAATATAGATGCGGGTGTGAGTGCTGGTGCTATTGCTGCTAAAATCGCATTAAATAAAAAAAATGATAGAAGTGAAGATGAGGAAGAGTGAAATACTCACTTATTGAAAAAATTCCAATTTTTCAAACGCCAAAAATTCTTCTTTTTCCCCTCTTTTCTTTCTTGCTTTTCATTTTCAAATATTGGAAATCCATAAATTTTGCTCAAAGACATAAGTGTGATACGAGTGGTTGGTGCAATAGAGGCAAAAGATACCGTTAAATTAGTAAAACAATCATTGATGTCGCCATCACAAGAAATATCTTCATCATCAACTTTTATTCCTGCTTCCGTTAAAAGAGACATCATTCGAAAGGGGCCTACAACACCTGAACCTCTTTCAATAATAATCTTAATAGCTTCTTTTTTGCTTACCATCTATAACCACACTCCATACTGCATATGTTCAAGTGCTTCCACATATTTCGAAAGATCATCTTTTATTACACACCCATGCTGTGGTGCTATAATTTTTATGGGTAATCCTGAAATCTTTCTAACAACATTTAGCACTGGTTCTTTACACCCTATATAAGGCTCAGTAAAAGCTTTTACTGCTTCAAGATAATATTCATCAGCATAGAGTTTCCAATCTAGAGTGAAAGCTGCAAAAATATCGCTACTGAAAAGTATGTTGGAAGTTTCATCAAAAGTAATGAATGCGCCAGCAAAATGAACATAGGGTGTTGTTATGAATTTCAAAACTCTACCTGAAGGAAGTTCGAATTCATCTCCGTCATCAACAATTATAATCTCTGACTTACTTCCATAATAAGGAATAAAAAATGAAGTCCTTAAGGTTGTAATAACAGAAACATTATCAATTCCGATTAGTTCCTCAAAAAGAGGGATAGATGCACAAAGGTCAGGGTCTTGGTGATGAACTATAATGTATTTTATTTTTTTCAAATCAATCAATTTTTCTACCTTTGATTTGACTATATTGAAGTGTTCATCTGCACGAGAACCAGGATCAAAAAGAATTCCTGTTCCATCAGTATCAATCATTAAATAAGGATTATTACTAAATCCCGCATTTTTATCTGCAAAACCAACCCAATGAATACCAGGAGCTATTTCATAACTCTCTTTATCATCAATTGCCATATGTTCAAACCATTAAAGGTATTAATAAATAATACGATTTTACTAGAACTTACCTTTTGTTTTTTAGCTAAAGTTTTATATCATTTTTACGAATATAGTTCATGAATAACGCAAAGATAAAATTTCTTCTTATCGTTGAACCTGGTGGTGTACCTTTATACACTCTCACATTAGATACTGAAGAAAATTCTACAGACATCATATTAATTTCTGGTTTTGTTGCAGCTTTTAGTCAATTTTTATCAAGTATTCTTTCTTCAGAAGGAGAGATATTACAATTCGCTCAAAAAGATTATGAAGGTATAATAGATGAAGTTAATGAGTATTATTTTACAATCATTGGAGAAAATCTTTTCCCTTTTGAACCAATAATATTTAAAACTCTTTTCAACTTTATCAATGAATATTATTTAGTAAAAGAAGAGAAGCAACTAAAGGGTGATGAAAGTTCATTAAGTGAATTGATTACTTCAATATTTGTGACCCATAGTAATGCAGATCTTTATGTACCAAGTAAGAATGCCAACTTTCCATACTTATTTGACAATAATATTGAAACAGTTTATAATGCACTAGACGGGATGAAAAATATTACTGAATTATCATTTTCTTGTAATTATAGTGATCAATTAGTACATACACTGATAAGAATCTTGGCTTGGCAAAAAGTGGTAGACTTAAGATTAGAATTACGTGACTATCTCATTTTTAGAAAAACAGCAAAGTGTATGGTATTTGAAGAACAATATAATGAACATTATATGCAATTAGAAGAGTTCTTCCCTAGATCTTTAG
>CAZEQQ010000048.1:0-11494 GCA_964514425.1 uncultured archaeon | reverse complement strand
CCTATCTTGCTTTCATTATTAAAGCTTTGATTCCTGTTTTGAAAGAATTCCCTATGTTAAATGCGTCTCTAAATGATGAGAAAGAGGAAATTGTTATCAAACACTACTATAACATTGGTATTGCAGTAGACACAAATGAAGGTTTAGTCGTGCCTGTGATCAAGAATGCTGAAACAAAATCAATTTGGGAAATTGCTGAAGAGATTACCATTTTAGCAGAAAAAGCACGAAATGGCAAGCTTTCTCTCGAAGATGTTAGTGGAGGAACATTTAGTGTTACTTCCGTTGGAAATATAGCAGGAACGATTGCTACACCTATAATCAAGTGGCCAGAAGTAGCGATATTAGGCATTATGAGAGGGAAAATGCGTCCTGTAGCTATTAAGCAAATTGACGGTAATTATACAGTCGAAGTGAGAAAAATGATGAATATCGCATTATCTCTGGACCATAGAGTTGTAGATGGTGCTATTGCAGCGAGGTTCATTAAAAAATTAATAGCATATCTTGAAAACCCAGAATTGCTCTGGTTTGAACAACATAGGTGGTGATATAATGAGAGAGATAGATGTATTAGTAATAGGTGCAGGACCAGGAGGATACCCAGCAGCTATTAGATCAGCTCAATTAGGAAATAAAGTCATTTTAGTTGAGAAAGGATACATTGGAGGAGAATGTCTAAATTGGGGATGTATTCCTTCGAAAGCACTAATTTCAGCTTCTGATTTTTATTACAGAATGCTTCATAAATCATCTGAAATGGGGATAGAAGTAGAAGGAGTAAAGATAGATATTCTCAAACTTCAGGATTGGAAAGAGAGAGTTCAATCAAAGCTCATTAATGGAATTAAACAATTATTGAAAGGGAATAAAGTCGAAGTAATTATGGGAACAGCAAAATTTGTTAACAACGAGATAGTACAAATTGTTTTTAACGAGGGTGAAACTGAAGAAATAAAACCAAAAAACATTATTTTAGCAACAGGATCACAATTCAGTACTTTACCGGATATTAAAATAGATGACAATGACATTCTCTCTGCTAAAGGTATTTTAGAACTAAAAGTTATACCTGAAAACTTTGTTATCATTGGAGGAGGTATAATAGGTATTGAATTAGGCACAGTTTTTGCAAAACTTGGTTCAAAAGTGACAATCGTAGAAATAATGCCAGATCTTATTCGAGGCCTGGATCCAATGATCATAAAAATTTTAAAGAAAAGATTATCAGAATTAAATGTAACAGTTCTTACAAATACAAAGGTAGATAGTGTTGTTAGAAAAGGTAAAAATTTCGAAGTAACAGTTGAAGAAACAAACGAAAAGAAAACACTTGTAGCAGATAAAGTAATGGTATCCGTAGGCAAAAGGGCAAATTTTGATGATTTAGAATTGTCAAAAACAGGAATAAAACTAGATGAAAGAGGGTTCATTTCCACTAATTTAAAACAACAAACAAGCATCCCACACATTTATGCTGTGGGAGATTGTACGGGTGGCCCATTCCTTGCGCATAGAGCTACAAAACAAGGTGTAATAGCTGCAGAAGTGTTATCTGGACAATACTCAGAAGCAGACTTTAAAGCCATGCCTGGAGCTATTTTCACCGACCCTGAAATCGCTTTTGTAGGACTAACAGAGGAAGAAGCAAAAGCTGAAGGGTTTAAAGTGATAACAACATTAGCACCATTTGCAGCATCAGGAAGAGCAATGACGACACAAGATGAAGAAGGATTTGTCAAAGCTGTAGTAGATGAAGAAAATGGGATATTATTAGGAGTACAAATAATAGGACCTCATGCTTCAGACTTAATTAGTGAAGTATCTCTAGCTTTGGAAATGGGAGCAACATCTGAGGATATAGGGTTCACAGTTCATCCTCATCCTACTCTACCTGAAATGATAATGGAAGCGTTAGAAGCAGCACAAGGAAAGGCAATTCACGTCGCAAATCCAAAGAAGAAAAAAGAAAAACACCAAAACCTAACAGATAGATAAAGAAGGAAGAGTGTAAAGTGTATGGAAGATCGAACCCAAGGAAGACTAATAATTCAAAGAGAATTGGGTGAGATTTCTGATAATTTAGCTTTAGAGCATGCAATAATGGAAGTATTTTCCCTTTCCACGGAGAAAGTAATAATAAGGGTGTGGAGAAATAAAAAAACAGTAGTATTAGGGAGAAATCAAAGATTGGAAGAGGAGATAGATGAAGACTATTGTATGAGAAATGATATCAAAATAAATAGAAGAATATCCGGAGGGGGAACAGTGTACCATGACGAAGGAAATTGGAATATTAGTTTCTTCGTGAAAAAAGAAGTAATAAATATTCAAAATGTAGAAGAACTAAACATAAAATTTACAGATACAATAATAAAGAGTTTACAAAATATGGGGTTAGAAAAAGTGGAGAGGAGAGGGAAGTCAAATATTTTCTATAATGGAAAAAAAGTATCAGGTTCTGCAGAATTTCATAAAAAATTTTGTATTCTTCATCATGCAACACTTCTAATTGAAGCAAATCTGGAACATTTAGAAAAAAGTTTAGTAGTAAAAGAGCAAAACCCATCACTAAAAAGAATGAGTAAATATGCACCCACTATTAACATGACAGAAGTAAAAATTGAGGAGTTTGTTACTGAATTAGTAAGAGAATGTGAAAAAGAGTGGGGTTTAAGGATAAAAGAGGAAGGAATAAAAGAAGAAGAGAAAGAAGAGGCAGAGAGATTAAAGGAAAAAATATACGAGAGAGATTTATGGGTAAGAGAAAGACAAAGAACAATAAAATAAATGAAAAAATCTAAAAAGTGGTGGACCATCCCAGATTTGAACTGGGGACCTCACGGTTTCTGCACAATAAATATTTGGTTTATCAGCCGTGCGCTCTAACCAAGCTGAGCTAATGGTCCTTTTTTGTTATTGTTGTTTTCTGTTCTCTCCTAAATTCTTTCTCTTTTAAATTTTTTCTTTTCCTCTTTTTTCAGATTATAAATTCCTTTGGATCAGGAATTATTAAGTTTCTTGTCGTTTCCTTGTAATTTACTTGTGTTTCATATATTGGTGTTCCTCTTTTCATAGCTTTCCACCTATTAACTAGTTCTTTTTTCTTCATTATCGGTATTTCTGAATAGTTTTCGTTATATATCCATTTATTATCAATTAATCTGTAATAGCATTCGCCCTTTGTTTTTTCATATGGTTCTCTTAATTCTTCTGCTTCTTTTGCTCTTATTCTTGCGATTATTGCTTTATCGTTAGTTGGATTAATTATTGTTACCCCATATGCAGGTGGAATAGGTATCAGGTCATATTTTTGGCACAGAAACAGTATTACTTCTTTCACTTCTTCTTCTTCTCGGCCTGGTCTTTGCAGCAATATTTCCACGTATCCTTCTGCTACTTGTAGTATTTCAGGATAATGGAACCCATTATCAGCTATTGTTCTATAATACCCTTTTGTTTTATAGAATTCTTCCCCTACTTTTCCAGGGTTTATGAATAGTAGATCTAGTTCTACTTCTTCCCAATATGCTTTATCGGTTATTTGTTTCATATTTTTGTATTCTTTATAGACTACTTTTTCTAATTCTTCTTCTTCGACAGTTTCTTCTTTAAATACATTCATTAGGTCATTTACTGAGTAACTATTTATCACTTCTACTTCAATTTCATCGTCATTGAATATTATTCCTGCATCACTACTTATTATTGTCAACCCTGTTGTTTCTTTTAGGTTCATTTTTCTTCACTATTCCGCATTGTTTTTTTCTTTTTTCTACTTCTTTAAGACCCTTCTAGATATATCTCACCTTCTTCTGTTATTTTCCACGCATCCAATGCTCCTATTTTAAATGTTTTTGCATAGCCATTAGTTGTTAGTTCATTTAAAGCAATAAGAAGTTCCCCTTGTACAATATTTTGATTCTGTTGACCATACAATAGGGTTAGCTGGTTTAGTATGTCTAACAGAGTCATTCCCTTCCGTGTTGCGACCATACAATCTAAAAGGTCAAACTTTAATTTTTCTTTATCCATCATAAGAATTCACTAAAAAAAAATTATTCTTTTGACTAAAAAATTTTCCCTATATTTCAAAAATATTATGGTTTTTCCTTCCCTTCTTTTTTATTAGTCAAACAATTTATACCGCAGAATTGCAGCTATACCTCCAAATGCATTGTATAACATAGAACCATCCTCATGTGAACTTGAAATAACTTCAAGTGTAGCCCCTGTGCTATTCGCCATTTCATTTAATTCTTCTATTAAATCTGCTTCTTTTTCAATTATTATTCTCGTTTCATTACATTTTGGACATGGTTCTTGTGACATTTCTTTTACATAATCTGAATAATTTTTCGTTTTTACAGATCTTACACCCTTATAGTCACACATTTCACATTTAACGTCCATGTTTACTCTATCTACATCTTCACTTACCAAAACAATATCTACCGCTGCTTTTAGGAGAGCACTTTTCACGTCCTTTTCTCCGTATGTTGCTAATCCTGTATCTTTACCTAAATGTGTCATAAAGCGTTGCATTAATTCCCTTTCTCTTACAACCTCAAATTCAACTAGCTTATCTTGAGCCTTGTCAACTAATTCTTTTATCCCAACGTCACCAGAATACCCTACATCATATACAGCTAAAACTTTTTCTCTTAATCTGTAATCAAGTTCCTTGCTTTCTAAAAATTCTGTTTTTGACAATGCAGGACCACCAACAATAATAGCCTCAACGGGGATATCTTCTAGATATAACTTATTCATAATTGTAGCTATTTTGTTGAACCATACTTGAGCAGCCTCTTCAGTTAATCGCTGAAAACGTTGCGCAGACTGACCTCCCATTTTATGTTTTCCGGGAACATGACTTTCTTCATCATGTACTACTTCTAACATAGTTCCTTGAATATAAGCAAAAGTTGCTGCACCTCTTGAAACAACGGCCAGACCAAATCTCAACTTGCTTTCTAACATTTTCTTAATATGATCAACATGGAAGATGTGGTCACATAAATAGAGTTTAATGGTAATCTTTTCTGGTGGGTCAATAGCAAAGTATTCTGTTTTCCCTGTGTCAGTTATACCACAAAAAATCGCCAATCCGTTTTCAGGTGGCGTATGAGGAAGATTTTTCATCCTTGACAAAATTGAAGAAATAGCAGCTTGTACTGCTTTGCCTGTACTTTTATCTTTGATATTGCTAGCAGTTCCGTGTTCGTCCTTTAATTGAGAAGCGATATCGCTTAGTCTTGTTCCAGGAGGGATATAAAGCGTAATAAGACTAGTTGACATGTTAAAACTACGCTTCTTCTCTAATTTCTCAATTTCACTTTTAAGTATGTATTTCTCAACAGAACTTCTCTTTTTTGGCTCATCAACTTCAGTTGTCAAATTAATAACCTCTTTAGCTAGCAATTATTATTTATTTAACACAATGTGTGGTCATTTTAGTGTTACGATAATCCTTTTATTACTTTTGCATTTATGATTTTTTGATTATGCAAAGAAAAATATTACAACAATGGAGTATAAAAAATTAAAGAAAAGGGGAATAAAGGAAATCAAGGCGTCAATCGAGAGGGATCACGTGGTAATAATCTAGCTTCTCGGATATTAGGTAAGTCTAAGAGTTTTTGCACAAAACGTTCAATGCCGGTTCCAGAACCACCATGGGGAGGAGCACCATGTTTGAAAAAGCGCAAGTAATCAGCAATTGAAGACTCAGTGAAATGTTTCTCTTGAGCTTGTTCAAGAAGAACATCAACACGATGTTCTCTTTGACCACCTGTAGTTAATTCTTGACCTTTGTACAGTAAATCAAATGATTTTGTTAAATTGAGGTTACTATCATCACGCATAGTATAAAAAGGTCTAACTTGCCATGGATATTGATCAGCAAAGACAAAATCAGAATTCCATTTCTCTTTAGCTACTAAACCCAAAATTCGTTCAGATTCTGCATCCAAGTCTTCATATTCACCTAACTCTTTCCCTTCCTTGGAAAGAATATCATGGATTTCTTTGTGACTTAAAATAGGCCAGGTAGAAGGTTGATTAGGGAGAATAAAGTCCATCTCTTCTAATAAATGAGCAGCATCATGTTTTAAAACATCTAAAGCATGAGTGATAACCCCTTGTAAAACGTTCATAATATCGGTTTGGTCAACAATATAAGATATTTCAAAATCTATAGAAGTATACTCACATAAATGACGAGTAGTATGATGTTTTTCAGCACGAAAAACGGGACCGATCTCAAAAACTTTCTCAAATCCTGCCATTAGCATCATCTGTTTATAAAATTGGGGAGACTGTGCGAGAAAAGCTTTCTTATTAAAATAACCGATTTCAAAAACGTTAGCGCCACTTTCAGTAGCAGAACCGACGATTTTACTAGAAAAGAATTGGAGGTAACCTTTTTTCTTGAAATACTCTTGGACAGCATAAGCGATAAGACTTTCAATTTCAAATATACGCGCAATAGAACGGTTACGTAAGTCCAAGAAGCGAAAATCATAACGCTTATCAACATTAGTATCAATTTTGTCTGTAATAGCGATAGGATATTCCTCTAGACGCTTATTTAGGACAGAAATAAAAGAAGGTAAAACTTCTTTACCCTTAGGTGCACTCTGATTAGTTATAACAGTACCTTTGACAAGTAAGATATCACCTTCTTGAAAATCAATCTCAAAAATTGAGGGGTCAACTTTTTTCTTAGGGAGAACAAGCTGAACAAGACCAGAACGGTCCTGTAATTGAAGGAATTTAAGACCACCTAAATTCCGAACTTGTTGAACCCAACCTGCAATGGTAAGCTCAGAAATTTCAGAAGAAAAAACAGTACTAATAGGGATTTTGTTTCGTAATTCCATAAAAGACATCCTGTTAATATTTGATGGAAAAGAGAAAGGGAATTAAAAAAGATTATCTTCGATGTGGAGAGAAAAAAAAGAAAGAAGAAAAAGATATTAAAGAGACTGAAATAACTAATATGAGAAAAATGAAAGTAGTAATAAAAATAGGCGGATCAATACTATATGATGAAAAAGAAGAACTAAATGAGACTATAATAAAGGAATATGCGGAAGTAGTAAAAAAAGTTATAGAAGAAGGGCATAAAGTCAGTATGATAGTAGGAGGAGGGAAGTTAGCAAGAAGAATAATAGAAATAGCGAGAAGGTTAGGAGTGACATATGCACATCAAGACATACTAGGAATAGATATAGCAAGGTTACATGCAAATATAATAACAGGAGTACTAAAAGAGAAAGCATATGGGATAGTACCAAAGAACATGGAAGAATTACTTTTAGGATTAAATACAGAAAAGGTAGTAATAAGTGGAGGAATGCAACCTGGACAATCAACAAATGCAGTAGCAGCAATGATAGCAGAAGTTTGGGAAGCAGACTTGTTAATAAATGCATCAAATGTAGAAAAAGTATATGATACAGATCCAGAAAAAAATGCAAATGCGAAAGCTTTTGACAGATTAACTCCAGATGAATTGATAGAGATCTTAACAAAAAATGCAGAAAAACCTGGTAAATACGACCTATTCGATAAAGTAGGATGTGAGATAGTTAAAAGGTCAAAAATAAAACTGCACTTCATTAATGGAAAAGAACCGAAAAATGTAATAAAAGCAGTAAGAGGGGAAAAAATAGGAACAATTGTAGAATAATGGATACAAGGAAAAAAGAAAGACAAGAAAAAAAACTTTAAAAGTCGCAAGGAAAAAAGGAAAGTGTCATCAGTAAAAAAACATTGATGAATTGTAGGAAAAACATGAGGGGATAGCCAAGTGGTCAACGGCGGCGGACTTAAGATCTTATATATAGGGCTAGATGTCCGTGATAAGCCATCCGTTCCTTAGTGGTTCGAGCGTTCGATCCGCTCTCCCTTCACCATTTTCTTTTCCTTTCTCTTTTCTTTTCGAACACAATCTTCTTTAATCTCTTTTA
Organism: uncultured archaeon; assembly: GCA_964514425.1. GTDB lineage: Archaea > Asgardarchaeota > Heimdallarchaeia > Heimdallarchaeales > Heimdallarchaeaceae > CAZEQQ01. Next base: position 3,518 of record CAZEQQ010000048.1, on the reverse strand, counting down.
TTTTTCCCTTTTGGTAACTATGTTAGGTAAACTTGGCACAACTATTCGTGATTCTCTTGCCAATATAATTCGAGGCGGTCCTGCTGACAAAGAGACTATCAAGCAGCTTAAAAATGATATGCTTCGCGCTTTACTTGAGTCTGACGTTAATTTTGATATTGCGGTCCAAGTTGTTAATGAAGTTGAGCGTCGTTCTCTTGCTAAGGAACTTGCAGAGGGTCTTGCGCGTGAGAAGAGTGTTATCAGTATTGTTTATGACGAGTTAACTAAGATTTTAGGCGAGAAGTTTTATCCTCTTACTCTTCACCCTAACAAGCCAACGCTTATTATGCTAGTTGGAATCCAAGGTTCGGGTAAGACCACTACCATTGCTAAATTAGCTAAATATATTAAGAAGCGTGGTAAGAAGGTTGCTGTTGTTACTGCAGACAATTGGCGTCCTGGTGCGTTTGAACAATTGGAGCAACTTTGTCAACCTCTTTCGGTTCCTGTTTATGGTGATCCTTCCAACAAGAACACTGCTAAGATCGCTTCTACGGGTGTTAAATCCTTTTTGGACCAAAATTATAATGTTATTCTTCTCGATACAGCAGGTCGTCATAAGGAAGAAAAAGATCTTCTTAAAGAGATGCGCGATATTAGTTCTAAATTAAAACCCGACGAGATTATTCTTACTTTAGATGCTAATATTGGTCAAGCTGCTTATAATCAAGCATTAGCTTTTTCTGAAACTACTCCTGTCGGTTCTATTATTATCACTAAAGTTGATGGGTCTGCTAAAGGTGGTGGTGCCATTTCTGCTGCTGCAGCAGCTAAAGTCCCTATAAAATTTATTGCGGATGGTGAGTCTGTTGATGATTTTGAGGAGTTTAATCCTCCTTCTTTTGTTGGTCGTTTATTAGGTATGGGTGACCTTGAGAGTCTTCTTAAGGAAGTTAAGGAATTAGAACACATTCCGTCCAAGAAAGACGCTTTAGATATGATTAGTGGTAAAATTACCTATCGTCAAATGATGGATATTCTTGGTCAATTTTCTAAGATGGGTTCAATGAAACGTATGCTTTCCATGGTTCCAGGTTTGGGGGGTATGGTTAATGAAGATATGTTGGATGTTTCTAAGGACAATTTGAAAAAGTTCAGTGTTATCACAAATTCTATGACGTCTTCTGAACTCGATAATAAAGTTAAACTTAATGCTACGCGTATCCAGCGTATTGCTCGTGGTAGTGGTCGTCCTGTCGATGAGATTAAGGAGTTTATCAATCAACATCGTACTGTTACACAATTGATGAAGCGTATGAAGAAAGGTCGTCGTGGCGGCATGCAAGTTCCGGGTTTCCCTGGTATGTTTGGTTAATTTGTTTTTTCCGAGGGTTCCATTATGACCAAAATTTTTGCTTTTTTTGCCCCTCCTTTTACCTTTACTAAAGATGACCTCTATTCTTCTTCTTCTTCTAATCCTATATGTCCGTTTATTAAAGCTGTTTCTGATTGTTTTTTCCTTTCTAACCATTTTCGCCATGATTATGATGTTTATTTTTTCACAACTCTCAACTCTCTCTCCTATGTTATTGTTTTTCGAGGTCAAAAGATTCGTTATTTAGGCCCTAGTTATTTTTCTGCAGCTCATCTTTTGTTGCGTGCAATTAATTTTCTCGGTAAACCTAGATCTCGAACCAATAAGTTAACACCTGGTCTTTCCATTTATCCTTTTGCCATTGATGATTTTCTCTCTAAACATAAAGATAAAACTATTACAGCACTTTCCACTAATCCTTCTTTTCCCCTTCTTGCGTCCTTTTCTCCTGATTCTCTTCTTTTATCTGATCTTTTTCTCTTTAATTTTCCTTTTTCCTCCTCCCTTTCCACTTTTGATGTTTTTTCTTGTCCTCACTTATGTATTGATGAACAAGTTATATTTGTCAATTATTTATTAGATAAAGGTGATATTATTGTTTAATATTTATGATAAAGCTCTTTCACTTCTTTCAACTCACTCTCTTTGTGACTCTTGTTTGGGTCGTCAATTTTCTACTGCTGGTACTGCTACCACTAATTCTGTCCGAGGTAAAACTATCAAAGACTTTTTAGCTTTAAGTCTTTCTTCTCTTGAGGATTTTTCTTCTCTTCAATTTCTTTCTAGAGCTGGTTGTTCTATTGCTTCTGCTGTTCTTAACAAGACAGGTATTGTGCCTTCTAGCACAGACCCTTGTTATCTTTGTTCGGATTTACTTATATCTATTCCTTCTTTAGTTGAGAGCATTCTGCCACAGCTTTCAAGTTATCAATTTTCTACTTTACTCGTTGGTACTCTTCTTCCTGAGGATTTTCTTGACCGTGAGAAAGAAGTAAAAAAATGTTTTGAAGTTACGAACACTGAATTTTTGAAGCAAGATTTCAATCGCGAGATTGGTAAACTTCTCTGTTACTCAACCGGAAAGGATACTAATTTTAATCTTCCTGACCTTATTATAACTGTTAAACCTTTAAAGAATTCTTTTTTTATACGTCTTCGTTCTCTTTTTATTTATGGTAGATATAATAAGTTTCTCCGTGGTATTCCTCAAACACGTTGGTTTTGCAGAACTTGTAAGGGTAAAGGTTGTATTTCTTGTAACAATACTGGAAAACGTTACCCTGAATCTGTTGAGGAATTAATAGGCCATCATGCTATTCTGTTTTCAGGTGCTAAAGAGGCTATTTTACATGGTGGAGGAAGAGAGGACATTGATGTTCGTATGCTCGGTACGGGTAGACCGTTTGTTTTAGAACTTGTTCACCCTACTATTAGAGAGTTTGACCTTCAAGAGCTCCAACAATTAACTAATGAATTCGCTAAAGATAAAATTAGCGTCAGCGAGTATAGAATTTCATCTAGAGAAGAGGTTAAAACAGTAAAAGTTAGTGCTGAGCGTTCAGTTAAACAATATGAAGCTATCATTGAATTTACCGACTCTGTATCTGACGATGATATTCAAAAACTTGAACAATTTTTCACGAATAAAGTATTGGATCAGCGAACGCCTCATCGAGTAGCTCATAGACGGTCAGATTTAATCCGCAAAAAGAAAGTATTTTCATTAGAATGTGAACGTCTTTCTATTACCAACGTCCGTGCTATTGTCACTTGTGATGGTGGGTGTTATGTTAAGGAACTTATTTCTGGTGACGAGGGTCGAACAATCCCTAGTGTGTCTAGTGTTGTTTCAATACCTGCATTTTGCAAACAACTTGATGTTGTCAATATTTTCTCTTCTTTACCTAAAGATGTCTGATTTTTTCTCTTCTTTTTCTCCTTTCTCTTTTTTCTACACTTTCTAATTTTTTGAATCTGAAACAGATAACGAAAAGATTAAAAGTTAATGCAAGGTTTCCCATCTGTAAAGAATTAGAAGGTAATGGTGTAGACTATGCAAAAATCACATGGTTTTCGTCACGGAACGAGAAAATTAATGACCAAAAGGCCTCGTGAAAAAGGTTTAAGGCCACTTGATTATTTACTTCAAGATTTTAACGAG
>CAZEQQ010000047.1:5081-11576 GCA_964514425.1 uncultured archaeon | reverse complement strand
ATCCTTGACTGATATGAGAACAATGAAAGATTTTTAAAAAAAGTCATCCCATAGAGTTACATAAAAATTAGAAGATTATTATAGCATGACCTACTTTTTGACTTTTATCGTTAGGATTTTCAAGCCAAAGAATAGCTTCTTTACTAATAAATCTGTGTTCTAATAAAAGAGAGATGATATTTACGCCAATAACATTAGCTGATGTACAATTCTTCAATTCTTTCAGCACCTTTGTTCCAGTCATTAACTCCTCCCCATAAAACTTATGTGATGCTCGGATCTTAACTTTAGATGACATTAAAGGAACACCAATGATCTCTTTGTCACAAACAGCTACTAATCGTTCATTATGTTGTTCAATCATTTTAACATAGTAAAAGTTCTCTGGCATTTATATAACAACCTTGAAAAAGAAAAGAAGTGGTCGATCACTTTCTTAAGGGCTTGACTGGTGTATATGCACCACAAGCTTCGCAACGTTTGTAAGGTATACGTTCTCTAGCCAGTAAAACTGTATCTGGTTTACCACACTCAACACAGAACACATATTCTTTGATATACCTTTCAAGTAGGTTTTGTAACGTGAATTTTGCATGTTTACCCGCAAAAACTGCTCTCTGTCCTTCCATATTTCCCGATGTAGCTAATTCTCCCGCTAAATACTTTATTAAGTGACCTTCTTCTCTGTTAACTTTGTCAAGTATTTCACGTATGTTAAGAAGATATGTCTTGTTTCCTTCAATGTTGGCTTTAACCTTTGGGATTTCAAACCTAGTTTGCTCAAACACTTTTTCTGGGAGTTGTTTAATAGCTCGTTCCAGTAACTCATCATATTCCATATACTTATCCTCAATTGAGAAAGAATGAACTCCTTTTTTTCTGTTTCGTTCGCCAAGTGTTTTAAAAAAATCTTATGATAGCACAAATATTTTAAATGGTGAATAGAAATAGATAATGAGGTAATTCTTTGAGTAAAGGAAAAAGAAAGCGACCAACAGGTCCGCCCGGAAAAAGAAGAGGTAGTTCAACTCCAAGTTGGGTTACTCAAGATTCCGAAACAGTTAGAGCACAGCTACCTGAAGAAGGACAATTATTCGGAATTGTTGTACAAATTTTAGGAGCTAGTATTCTATTAGTAAATTGTGTTGATGGTAATATGAGACAAATACGCATCCCAGGAAGATTTAGAAAGAGGATGTGGTGTAGAATAGGTGATTTAATTATACTAGAACCTTTATATGGAATGAACCCTGAAGAAAAAGGTGAACTCGTTCATAGGTTTAGAAAGAATGAAGTCCGTTGGCTTGTAGACAATGGATATGTTTCAGAGGACTTTGCAAGTCCATAGTTTTAATCTATTTTTTCCCATAAAAATAACTTTTATTTAGGTAAATTCTAAAAGAGTTTAAGGAATACCATTATTATATTGTGAACTTATCTTTATTATGCCCTTACGAGTGAGTAAAATGAACCCAAAAATCGATGAATTAGACCGAATGATTGATGAACAGAGAAAAAGAGAAAAAGATATTGACCAAAGAAAAGTCATAGATTCTGTTTTCGATCAAAAAACAAGTTTACTCCTATTAAAATTGCAAAACAAAGGGGTGATCAGAGATTTAGGACAAATAATCTCAACGGGCAAAGAGGCTAACGTTTATTTTGCAAAAAATCAAGACAAAAAGGAATTTGCTGTAAAAGTTTATAGAACAACTACTACTGAATTTAGGAACAACTGGCGATATGTGCAAGGTGATCCTAGATTTAAAAAATATAAAAAAGGCACATATTCTTTTATCTATACGTGGGCCAAGAAAGAGTATAAAAATTTACAACGGTTAAAGAGTCTCGGTGTTTCAGTTCCTGAACCGATAGCTGTTCAAGAAAATATACTAATTATGGAGTTTATTGGGAAAGATGGTGAAGCAGCTCCATTATTGCGTGATGCAGAGATTAAACATCCTGAAAAGGTATACAAGATAATTGTTGAATATCTCACCAATATGTATCAAAAGGGGCAAATTGTTCACGCTGATTTATCAGAATATAACATTCTGTATCATAAGAAAAAACCTGTTATCATTGATGTTTCCCAGTCTGTATTGTTAGACCATCCTAATGCTCTGGGCTTCCTGTTTCGCGATATCAAAAATGTTAATAGATATTTTTCGGGATTTGGTATAGAAATTATCACTGATAATGAGCTTTATGAACAAATAACAAATAACAAGTATGACCCCAAATTATCATTATTTGAACTAAAGTGAATGACGATGACAAGCGAATTTCTAATAAGAATACCTACAGAAAGAATAGCTGTTCTAATTGGGCCTAGTGGTAAAGTAAAAAAGGAATTAGAACAATTAACATCATCCAGTATGGAAATTGACAGTAATACAGGAGATGTTCTTATAACGATGGAGGAAGATTTAGAGGATCCTATTATGATGATAAAAGCCAGGGATATGGTAAAAGCAATAGGAAGAGGTTTTAACCCTGAAAAAGTGTTTAAGTTTAAAGATGATTTTACGTTCGAGTTAATCAATTTGAAAGAAAGAGTAGGTGATTCACCTAATATAATAAAAGAAGTAAAAGGACGTATAATTGGGGGAAATGGGAAAACAAGAAGATATATTGAAAATGCAACAGGGGTCTTTGTTTCTGTTTATGGCAATACTGTAGGAATTATCGGAAGTTATGAACGTGTTGATGTAGCAAGAGATGCAATACTACGATTAATCGGTGGCGCAAAGCATGGTTCGGTGTATAATTACATCAATAAAAACATTGAACGATTCAAAGAGGATAAACAAAAAATGTGGATCCGAACAGATGATGAAGACGATATTGCAAAAATAAGTGACCCTGATGAATTGGAAAGAATAGTGTTTGATGATGAAGAATAAGCAAAATATTAATCGACAAGAGAACGATTCTAAAAACTCTGAAGTTTTGAAATTTGATTTACATGTTCATAGTAAATACTCTCCAGATTGTAAAAGCGAACCTTATGATTTGATTAAACAAGCTGAAAAAATAGGTTTGAATGGTTTAGCTATCACTGATCATGACAAAGTTGATTTTCACAGATTTGAAACACTACAAACACCACTTCTTATCATACCTGGTATAGAAGTATCTACAAAAGAAGGACATGTAATAGGATTAGGAATAATTGAACCAATTGCAAAAAAATTAGACCTGATAGAAACAGTAGAGAAAATCAAAGAGTTAGGAGGAGAAACAATTATACCTCACCCTTTTGATTTCACAAGAAAAGGAATTGGAAAGTCTCTCGATAAACTTAAAGATATAGCAATAGAAACACAAAATGGTTCCACATTTATTCAATGGTTTAACACTAAAGCAAAAGACTATGCAGAAACAAAAGACCTAGCTATGACCGGAGGAAGTGACTCGCATAGGTTAAAAGATTTAGGGATGGCTTACACAACTACTTCCAGACAAATTAATAATGTTGATGACTTACTAGAAACAATAAGGCGTAAAGAAACAAAAGGGGAAGGGACACATTTAAGTATCCACGAAAAAATTATTAGGTCTTTCCAAATTCATTTATGAGAAAGTAGGTGAAAAATAAATAGATGATTAGTAAGCATTTTGGCTTTCCCATAATTCGTCTTTTAAAAGGTCTCTAATGGCTAACCTAATAATTTCACTTCTATTTGGATAACGCTTTTGGCGTACTAACTCATCTAAATCTTGCAAGAATGTTGCTGGAATATGAACTGTTACTAATTTCATGTTTAAACCTCTTATTTTATCTTTTTTAGCATTATAGCTTTATTTCTATACTGAGAGTATCACTTACCATTTAAAGACCATGTAATATCGACAACACACATGGATACTCTCAGAGATACTAACAGAGGTATTACATTGCTAAATAATTCGTCTTGAAACCATAAAAAGATGTGTTCTCTTGTTTCTTTTTTAGTATCTTGTGTAAAAAACATTTTATTTACTCTACAAAATTCTATCCGCCTGCAATCAATGGGAAAAAACTTATTTCACAACTTTCTGTAATAACCGTCATTAGCTCATTTAAAGCTTTGATATTCCTTCCATTAATCAATATGACCATATTTTCCTTTAATCTCTCTCCGCCTTTATCAAGAAAATATTGATCTGCTCGTTGGTTGGTCTTGGAATGAAATAGTTGAAATAACTCGATTATAGTTATAGGGTGCTCTTGAACGTTCACTATTTGTTCTTCACCAAAATCATTTCGGATATTAGCATAAAATAATAATTTTAAGATAATCATTTTCTTACCTACTATCAACCATTTAGAACATAAAATGGGGTAAATGCTATAAGAGGGAGTATTTGTTAGGTACTACGCAAAAAATAAGATAACTGGATATATTCTCCAGTTTCTTCCTTTTATGTTCTTTTTTTACACATTTGCTTTTTGCATTATACTTTTGAACTGTTCTGATGCTTTTCTTGGATCAGCAGATCGTGTTATTGCTCCTCCAACAATGAGTACGTCTGCTCCGCACTCAATGGCTTGTTGTACTGTCTCTACTTTTAATCCGCCTGCAACAGCTATTTTTATTTTCACTGAATCTCTTAATTGTTTCAATGTAGGAAATGGAACTTTTTCAAAGCCTGCACGTAATTGTTGGTCAATACCAATATGAAGACCTATTATGTCAACACCCAATTTTTCTAATTCAATAGCTCTTTCTATTGGGTTACTTACATTGATTAAATCAGCAAAAATCTTTACACCAAACTTTTTACCTGCTCCAACAGCATCTTCAATCGTGCTATCTGAGGCTATTCCTAAGATACACACTACATCTGCTCCTGCTAAAGCCGCCATTTCAGTCTCATAGAAACCAGTATCCATGGTTTTCAAGTCTGCAACGATCACTTTATGGGGGAAGAGTTCTCTCATTGTTGTTACAGCTTTCATTCCTACTGCTTTAATAAGAGGTGTTCCACATTCGATCCAATCCACACCACCAAGAGCAGATTTTTTAGCTAATTCAATAGCATCGTCTAAATCTCTCAAATCCAGAGCTACTTGTAATTTTGCTTTGGTTTGAATAGGGTCTATACCTAATTCTTCTAACTTTCTCTCTGAAGGTGTTCCTGATTCATCCCATCCTCTTATTCTATAATATTCTAGCAGCATACTGTCTATATTTGCTATATGTCCGCTAGCAGGTCCAAGGGGAAGTGTTTCTTCAAGGAATCTAGCAGGTAGAGTATCATCCTCTTTTGTTAAACCTTCTCTGATGTTAAATAAACGTTCCAAATTCCAAATTCTTTCTCCTACTTTCATCAATTCTTTTTGGTCAATATAAAAACCAGTAGCTGTCGTTAAGAGTTTAGCATAAATGTCTGTTTCACAATTAATTGTTGAGAATACTGCCATAGATGTAAATTTACACCATTCTGCTGAATCTAAAACTGCAAAAACATCTTGCATCACATTTACTAATTTGGCTTTTCCTTCTTCTGTGAAAGGATCTACAAAATCTGGAATGCTCAATATTTCTTGAACAACAGTATAGGCATTTAAGTGTGTTGCACCACTATTAGAAGTCGCATAACTTAGGGCCATTCCTTTTATTCCTCTAGGATCATAGGCTGGCATCTCTAATCCTTTTACATGACATGCAAATTTGTCAGAGCCTTTTCCAAGTTGTTCTGATGCTTTTTTAACTCCTTGGGATAAAAATTTCCCTAGATCTGTTTTTTTGTAAGCTATGTCCTCTATTAATTTTAGTACTGCTTCACCATCTCCAAATTTAGGTGCGTCTTTAACTAACCCTTTTTCACCGCATTCCATATACCAAGCAATAACACTACCTGTTGTAATAGTATCTAAACCTACTTCATTACACAAATTGTTCATTTTCGCTATTATCTCTCTATCTGCGATATCACAATTAATGCCTAAAGCCCATAATGATTCATATTCTGGTCCTTCTGTCTGTGTTTCACCAAATTTAGATAATCTACCACAACCTATAGGACATCCTCTACAAGGAGCTTTTTTAACAAGATGTTCTCGTAATGTTTCTCCTGCAACATCTTTTACTTTACTAAAAATACCTTCTTGGAAATTTTTAACAGGTAAGACCCCATGCTTATTAACCGCATTTACGAGTATAGGTGTTCCATAAAGTCCCATACCTGTTCCTGTAACAGGATTACCTTTGATCATGTCTAGAAATGTTTTTCTCATTTTATCAAACGCATACTCATTAACGGGAGTTATTTTATTGGAACCTTTGACTACGATAGCTTTAAGTTTCTTTGTTCCCCAAACAGTACCTCCTCCACTTCTTCCGGCCTTACGTCCATCATTAACAACGTTTGCATAAAGAGCTAAACTTTCCCCTGCGGCACCTATGGTAGCTACAGAATATTTCTCATGTTTAGCTTTAAGAAGTGTTTCAGTTTCACCTGTATTTTTTCCCCACAAGTCTTTAGCACTTTGGAAAGATACATCAT
>CAZEQQ010000047.1:0-5071 GCA_964514425.1 uncultured archaeon | reverse complement strand
TTATTATTAATCAAAAGATAAACAGGTTCTTCAGCTATATCTTCAATAATAATTCCGTCATATCCTGCTCTTTTTAACTCAATTCCCAGATTTCCCCCACAATGAGAACTATTAAGTGTCTTACCCGTTAAAGGGCTCTTAAATGTGAGACACCATCTAGAAGATGTGGGCGACATAGTTCCTGTCATTGGTCCTGTCATCACAACTATTTTATTTTCAGGTCCTAATGGATCAATATTGGGTGCAAGTTCGTCATATAAGACTTTTACAGCATAACCTCTACCACCTAAATATTGTTGAGCAATATTATAGTTGAGGGGTTCCTTTTTAATCTCTTTAGTTTTTAAATTAATTCTTAAAATTTGATTAGCATAAGTCAATAGTCAAACCTTTTCAATCGGATGTGAAAAAGGTGTTCGGTTTATTTAAAAAGTTGTTGAATGGGCAGAAAGGCAGAAATTAGACGCTCAACATGATTTAAGGTGAATAATCTTCTCTTCTAAATGTGTGCTCTATAAAACACATAGAAAAAGCATCTATTGGTTTTTTGGATGTTAAAACTTTAAAAATTGTGATTTACTCAAAATCTACAAAAAATTATAAAATAAACATAGTCACTGAAATATTATGCAAACTCCTACACATATTTTAGTTGGTATCGGATTATATGAATTAACACGATGGCTTTTACCTAATCTTCCTTATTGGGGGATTGTTCTAATTGTTATCCCTTTAGCAGTAGGATCTCACGTACTGCTAGATTCATTTAATAAACTCACTTATCATCTTCCAGAAGCGCAATGGAAAGATCCTTTTTGGGTTTCTTATCACGTTATATTTGTCTATATAGGTGCGTTAATAGCTGTAATAGTGTTCTTTATCCCCTATTGGTGGGTCATTATAGCTGCTAATCTCCCCGATATTGTTGATTGGCTTATTTTACGTTTAATAGCAAAGAAACCCCCTGTGTTCCACCCTCTTATTGACCGTTTTCGCAATAAATTTTTTGGTTATCTTCCAGATTTAACAGCGAAAAAGTGGACAGTATGTTTTGAACTAAGTCTTGTTGTCATACTAATTTTAGTTTTATTTTTCTAAAATAGGAAAAGGAGTATTTAATTTACTCCAACATCATTTTTTCTAATGTAAATGGTTGAACATATTCTCCATCTTTATAGGCTCGCATGTTCCCCCCTGATATTTCATCGATTAATGCAATGTGGTTATCTTCACCAATTCTGCCAAATTCGAATTTGATATCATAGAGTTCGAGACCTTTTTTCTGTAATTCTTCCTTAACTACGGCTGCTACTTTCTTAGTTAAATCTTTCAAAGTTTCATACTCATCAGGCGTCAACAATCCTAGCATGTCTAATGCATCTTTAGTGATAGGAGGATCATTCCTTTCATCATCTTTTAATGTAATCTCCACAAAAGCATCTAATTCTTGGCCTTCTTTTGCATACATACCATAACGACGCATAAAACTTCCTACAGCTCGATATCTGCAAATAACTTCAAGACCTTTACCAAACATTTTTGCGGGTTTAACTTTCATTGTAGCTTCTTCTATATTTGCTTCAACAAAGTGAGTTGGGATGTTTTTTTCATTCATTTTCTCAAAGAAAAATGTGGTAAGCCTTAAACCTGATTTGCCCATACCCTCAATTGACATTCCTACTGTATTTGCTCCAGGGTCAAATACTCCGTCTTGGCTTGTTACATCATCTTTAAATTTGAGCAAATAGTGCCCATCTTCAAGTTCACACACATCTTTTGTTTTTCCTTTATATACAATCTTCATATAAACCACCTCGTGACAACACTTTAAGTTGTTCTTATTTTAGGTAATGTTAACTCTACTCAAATGAACAGACTCATAAATCTTTCTTTTTGAATATGGACATTGTAAATGGTGAAATAATCCCTAAAACAATACTTTAAATGAAAATTAGCGAAAAAAATTAAATTAAAAAATTGAAAAAAATGAAAAAAGTCCTCATCTTACTATTGAACCTACAGGAACCTCTTTATCGGGATTTAGAATAATGGGTTCTCCATCTACATCTGCAGCAAGCATCATTCCTTGAGACAATTGTCCCATTAATTTAGCAGGTTTTAAGTTTGTTACAATTACAACTTGTTTTCCGACAAGATTTTCTACGGGATAGTATTGTTTAATTCCTGCTAATACTTGACGGAATTCATCTTCTCCTAAATCTACTTTGAGTTTAACGAGATTCTTACTCTTTTCTAAAGCTTCAGCTTCTTTAATAGTTCCAACTTTAAGTTTTACTTTTTGAAATTCTTCATAGCTTATTTCTTCTGTCATTTGTTTTTCACCTTTACTTGTTGTTTCATCTTTCTTTTTTTTCGCATCAATTTTCTTCTCTTTTTGGCTTGTGTTTTTACTACGAACATCAGCGAGTTTTTTCAAAAGTTCTTGTTCTTTTACTTTAAAGAATAGAGTACTTATTGTTGTTATGGTCTGACCTGAAAGATCTTTGAACACATCAACCGAACCAATTGTCGTTGAAGTAGGTTTATCGGGAAAACCTAAAGCTGTCCAGATTTTTTCTGAAGTTTCTGGTATAATAGGCCATAAAAGAATTGAAAGTATTTCTGAAATCTTTGCAGAGATATTAAGAACTTTACCTGCTTTTGCCTTATCTGTTTTTATTAAATGCCAGGGTTGTTCACTGGAGAGGTATTGATTTCCCATTCTTGCTATACCTGTTGCTATTGCTGTTGCATCCTTTAACTTGAAACAGTCCATAGCTTTAATATATTCACCAAAACAGTGCTCCACATCTTGTAAAAGTTTCCTATCTTTCTCTTCAAGTTCTCCTCTTTCAGGAATCTTGCTAGCAAAATGTTGTCCCGTGAAAGTTAAGGTTCTATTAATGAAGTTACCCACCGTATCATTGAGATTGATATTTACTGCCTTGACAAATTCTGCCCAGTCAAAATTAGAATCTCTTAACTCTGGTCGAGTATAAAGTAAAAAGTAACGCCAATAATCTGAGGGTAATAAACTTACAGCTTCATCCGCCCATAAACCTACACCTTTTGATTTAGAAAATGCTTCATCTTTGAACATTATGAACTGTGTTGTTGAAACCGCATAAGGCAAAGGATATGGTTCTTTAGATCCCATCAGCAAAGCTGGGAATAAAATAATATGGAAAATATTATTGTCTTTCCCGATACAATAAACTGTCTTTGTTTTAGGGTCTTTCCAGAAATAGTCAAATAATTCGGGCTTCCCCTGTTTTTCTGCCCATTCCTTTACTGCACTTATGTAACCTAAAACAGCTTCAGTCCACACATAAAGGACTTTCTGATTATATTCCTCTCCAAAGATGGGACCTGCTGGAACGCCCCAATCTAAATCTCTGGTAATAGGTCGTTCTATTAACCCTTCTTCAATCATGTCTAACATTTTGGGCTTTGCATTGGCGGGAATATGGGCACTCTTTTCTACATACTCTTTTAATTCTTTAGCAAACGCTGGAAGTTCAAAATACCAATGTTGAGTTGGTTTGATAATTGGGGTATTTTTACATGATACACAATAGGGTTCAAGGAGCTCTTGCGGCTTTAGTATCGCCCCACATTCCGAATTAGTGCATTGGTCGCCTCTTGCACCTTTCACATTACAAACGGGACAAATACCTTCTACGAACCTATCTGGTAAAAATCTTTTACAAGTTTCACAATAAAATTGTTCTGAATCCTTTAAACTAAGATAGTTGTTGTCGTGGAGTTTCTTATAAAACTCTTGAACAAACGCAATATGTGTAGGATTTTCAGTTATAGAGTAATTTGAAAAATCAATATTCCATTTTTCTATAAGGTCAAGAAATATATTGTGATATTTTAGAGCTAGTTCCATGGGCGAAATCCCTTCTTTTTCAGCAGCCATAATAATTGGCGTTCCATGAGAATCTGATCCGCTCACATAAACAACATCATTACCTTTTATTCTTTGGTAACGCGTAATAACATCTCCACTAAGTAAATGTAAGAACGTTCCTAAATGAGGAACGGTATTTACATATGGCCATGCACAAGTAATAATCCATTTTTCTTTTTCTGTCACTGGGACCACCTCAATGATTCATTTGGAGCAAACACTACCTTTACGAATAGTTTCAAAGTTACTTGTATTTCTTTCTTTTGGGTAAAGACAAAACTACTTTGAACTAGTAACAAAGAATTATATAGCACTCTTTTTACCATGTGGATCAAAAAACCTCGTGAATAGAGGGAGAAAAACTCTCGTTCAACCCAATTAGTCAAAATTGAGTGTTGATATACGTACGTCCACTTGGCCACGCTCCTAATTCCAAAAGTATTACTTTTATTTAAAAACTTAGTGGAAACGAATTTATGAAATGATTCTTGCAGAATCTGATGATGTTATGGCACTTGAGTTTGTTCGCGTAGGCGATAATAGAACCTCTCAATCTGTTCTGCAACAGAAGAAAAAGAAAACTCGTTTCTTATTACTGTTCTCACTTGCTTCGCTTCCTTCTTCTTTTCTAAGTAGTTATCATACACATAGACGAGAACATTAGTTAAATCATGAACACTACCTGCTGGAAACAATGAACCACTTTTCCCATAAGATAGTAATCTAGGAATGTCACCAATAGACGAACCAATGACTGGTATACCCATTGCCATGGCTTCTATTATTGTTGTTGGACTTCCTTCCCAAAAACTTGGTTGAACTAATACATTAGTTTGTGATAATAAGGATGGGATTTGAGAATGATTAACAGGTCCAAAAATTTTCACTCTCTCCTCATTTTTAAAAGTACTTTGCAATTTATTATAGTATGACCCATTACCAATAAACCAAAACGTAAATTCTTTTCTTTCTTTTAATATCCGTTTTACCGTTTTTTGATAATACTCTATACCTTTCCATGGTTCTAAATCCCCTATAAAGGAAACAACAAAGGGTGATGTTTGTTCTACCTCCACTGCGGGGAACATATCCATATCTATAGCATTGTTGACAACTTTGACACGTCTAGGTTTAACCCAAATAGTGTCCTTAAGC
>CAZEQQ010000046.1:0-11693 GCA_964514425.1 uncultured archaeon | reverse complement strand
CTATTAGGAAGTTATAGAGATTTAAGTTATAGAACTAAAGATTTAGACAAATTCAAAACCTTGGAAGAGTTAGTGATATTCAGTCCCGATCAAGACCAATCTACGATAAATGAAGGTTTAGAAACTGGAAGAATTATCGCTGAATCAGTAAACCTGTGTAGGAAACTTGCTTGGGGTCCAGCAAATTACATTACTCCTACAAGATTGGCAGAAGAAGCAAAAGAACTGGAAAATTATGGGATAAAGGTAACTGTTTTTGATCGTGAGAAATCAAAAGAAATAGGATTGACTAGCTTCCTTGCTGTTGCTCAAGGAACAGAGGAACCTCCTAAGTTTATAATAATGGAATATGATCCTCAAAATAGTGGGACTGACACAATTGCATTAATAGGAAAAGCCATAACTTTTGACACTGGTGGAGTAAGCATAAAACCTTCAGCAGGGATGGAATTAATGAAAGCTGACATGACTGGAGGTGCATCAGTAATTGCTACTATGAATGCTATAGCTCAATTGAAACCAAATGTAAAAGTAATAGCAATTGTTCCTGCTACAGATAATATGCCTTCAGGAAAAGCTTATCATCCTGGAGATATCATTACAAGTTATAGTGGTCAAACAATAGAAGTAATAAATACTGATGCTGAAGGAAGAATGATACTTGTTGATGCATTAACATATGCAGCAAGGCATTATGAACCAAAAATGATGTTTGATGTTGCAACACTTACTGGAGCCATGGCAGTAGCTCTAGGTGATCAAGCTATAGGCTATTTCACCAATGATGAACAAGTTTCTAAGGTTTTAGAAGATGCCTCCACTACCAGTGGAGAAAAAATCTGGAGGATGCCTTTATGGGAAAGTTATGACGCACAATTAAAAAGTTCTCTAGCTGATATTAAACATACTGGTGGAAGAACAGGAGGCGCAATAACTGCAGCCCGTTTCTTAAGTAAATTTGTATTAGACAAACCTTGGGCGCATCTAGATATAGCAGGAGTAATGGAACAAAGCTCAGATAAGGGTTACAATCCTTCAGGAAGTAAAGGTCCTGGTGTGAGACTCCTCATTGATTTAGTTAGGAATTGGAAGAAGGAATAACTCCTTCTACTACTTCTTTTAAAGTATTAAAATTAGAAAAATAAAGAAATGGTTGTTACTCTATCTTGAATAATCATTGAGTTTCTATCTCTCTAATAGTTTTTCCATAATTTGCTCTGCTAGTTGTTCTGTTTCTTTAGAGTTAGCTACGATTTCTATATCTGTAGGTGATTTTATGCCTAAGTCTAATTCAACTGCTCGTTTTATCTGCTCTTGTTCAAATATTGGTCCTTTACTTACTTCAGAAGTAGTACCAAGTATTCTTAATAGTGCGATTCCTACAGCATCAATGGCTATTCTATCTGTGCTCGCTAAAAAGACGTTGACTTCTTTTTCTGTTCCTTTATCAGGTCCACCATCCACAAAAGCAGTTACACCATCCATAATGATAAGTTGTGGATGAAAAGCAGTGTTGATTTCAGCGATTAAGGCTCGTTGATGGGGTGAACTATGTAACTCCTTCATGTAAGAATTACCGTCTAAAACTTTACGTGGAACCATACCAACAGCATTTTTAAGAGATAAAGTTATATGACCACCATATTGATGAGTTTTTAGACAACACAATTCTATGATACTTTCCGCTTCTTGATATACCTTAGCAAAAAGAAATCCCTCTTTCCATAAACTCTTTTCTGGTTTGACTAACACATATTCTTCTAAAGGACTTTCAGCTAAATTGATAATTGCAAACTTATGTTCTTTTTGCAACTCATACAGCCCTTTAACTTGAAAAACTTCTTCTGTATCAGCAGGACCACTTCTTTCAGCTACTGTTATTGTTTCAACTTTCTGCTCATGTAATAATTCAATTAATGCTTTGAGTGAATCTATAGCTGTAGATGCAGGAGGAGGATCAGCAGTGTTAAAGTTAGGTTTAATAACTACATCTTTACCCTTGAAAGATTCTATGTTCAAGAGTTTTACGACTTCTTTTACTCCCAAATATCTATTGTTTGTGGAAATGAGTGCAACTTTTGCCATATGTAAATAATTAGATTGATTCTTTTAAAGTATATCTTATCACAAAAAGGAAAATAGAGTGTCTTTCATTTTGCACTTTCAATACATTAATATTAAACTCTATAGATTTTTTATCAATGAGTGAAAATGTTGCTCCTGTAAGTGCTTTGAAAGGTTCTATAAGTTTATCTAATATAAGTAAAAATTTTGGTGTAGTTCAAGCTTTAAAAGATGTTACTCTTGAAGTAGAACCAGGAACAATTTTAGGTATCATTGGTCCTAATGGTGCAGGGAAAAGCACATTAGTACGTATTATAGCTGGAGTGATGAAACCCACAACAGGAGAAGTTGTTGTAGCTGGGTACAATGTAAATAAAGACCGAAACAAAGTAAAAAAAGTAACAGGAATTTTACCAGAAAGTGCCGGATTATATGAAAAATTATCTATAAGAGAATTTTTACAACTTATCGGAGGGCTGTATAATATAGAGCGATCAAAAATCGAAGAAAAATTGGACTATTATTCAAAATACCTCGATTTAGGCGGTTTGGAAGACCGATTAATAGAAACATTATCCAAAGGACAGAAACAGAAAGTAGCTTTTATAGCTTCTTTAGTAAATGAACCTTTAATACTACTACTTGATGAACCTACAATAGCATTAGATCCGAAAGCACAAAGAAGATTGTTGGAAATTATATTAACATATCAAAGAGAAGATAGAGTAATTATCATAACATCTCATTTGCTCGAATCATTAGAAAAATATTGTAATAGGTTTGCGGTACTTTTAGATGGAAAATTTACTTTTACTGGAAATCCTGCAGAATTTATTGCTTCAGTGAATGCAAAAAATGTTGAAGAAGCTTATCTTCTACATGTTGAGGAACACGAGACGAGGAAAAAAAATGACTAATGCACCTAGCTCATCTTTTCTATCTAATGAAGAACGAAAAGAGAAACCAAGAAAAGCATGGGTAGAACTTTTTAAAGCCGAGTATTTTTCAACAACAGCAAGATTCCGTAATAATCGTCACTTAATACCTTTAACTCTTACAGCCGCTCTAATCCTTATAATGTTCCTTTTTCGTCTAGCTTTTGCCAGATTTATAGAATCTGGGGCACAACTAACAGAACCAACTATGCAAATTTATACTGTTTTTGGGGTATTTAGTTACATTCTATTATTTGTACCTTTAGTTTCTCCTCTAGGAAAAGTTTTTTTTGACAGCACAAGTTGGAAATATCAAGACTTTCTTGCTTCGACTCCTATTAAGGAACGAGATATTCTATTAGGAACATTTTTATCTAATCTCATCTTTTTTCTCCCCTTTTACGGACTATTCGGTACAATATCCCTCAGTTTTTTGGTAGGAACAAACTGGATCCCTTGGTGGGCTGTTTCTCTCCTATTATTAGCAGCATTATCGATTTTAATTGTTTTTGGTTTATTTGCAGGAACTATAATTACACCTTTAGTTTATACCGTGATTGCGAAACAACGAAATGATTTAACAAGAGCTATGATTACTTTTGCATTAGCACTACTTATGTTTGGAGGAGTTTTATTAGCTTATCTGTACTCAGGCATTGATTCACCTTCAGAACTTGGGTGGTTAGGATTTTTACCTTCAAGCTTAGCAGCTAATGTTATTATCTATATCTTATATGGTGAAAACTATTTTCCAGGGTTCTGGGTTAGTCTTAGTATAATTATTGGCATGTTTATTGCTTTAATTATAATTGGTATAAAATTTTCTAATCAACTCTATACTCTCGATCAGGTTTTGGAAAATGCTCCAAAAAAGGTGAGAAAGAGAACATTATACTCTTTGATGTATAATGGATTTAGAAAAATATTTGGTAAAGGGATAGCAGAAACAACTTTAGTGAATTTTAAATTAGGAGTACGTGAAATAGAAAGTTTAGCAAGATTAAGTTTGGGCGTCAGCATAACGGTTTTCCTTGTTTATTCTCTCTTAGGGGAACACACTTTACAATTAGTAGGGTCTAATTTAGGGCAATTTCAACGAGCAGCTATATTTTTCTCTCTTACTATTGGAGCTGGATCAATGGTGTACATAGAAGCGGCGAATTTTATAGTTAGACATAAAGAAATCTTTGTTTTATATAAAAGTGCACCTTATGGGATAGTAAAATTCTTGATAGGAAAATGGTTACAAATGAGCATTATACAATCAATAACAGCTTCATTTGCAATAGTTTTGCTCCTATTACTGAATGTATCACAATTCTCTCTCCTTTTGGAAATGTATACCGTGTTAGTATTCAATATATTTTGCATATCTGCATTGGTAATTGGAATATACTCAATTAATCCCGTTGATAATGAAGAAGACGTAATAAATATGATTAATATGCTGTTCTTTTTCACAATAGTAGGTGTATTTGCAGGAGTTATAGCATCACAATATTTCTTCGCAACAGAAGATAATATAGGATTTTGGTCACTTATTTGGCCTTACATTATAATCTTTCTTATGTCTTTAACTGTGTTTTTACTTGGTATTATAGCCATGGAACAAATGGACGTGGAAACATTAGACTCACCTTTGAGACGAGCAATCATAACAATTGTCGCAATCCTTTCAATATGGATAATAAGTTGGATAATTTTACCTCTTATTGCATTAGCATTAGGAACATTACTAAATATTTTCTACATTGGAATTGTAGTTGCATCAATTATCCCACTATTGATTCCACTGATGACAAAACAAGTAAAAGAAATCTTCGGAGAAATAACAGAAAAAAATGTTAAAAGTAATGTTATGTGGTTACTAAAAGGTGTAACTTTATTGTTTATCCTAAATGTCCTGTTTGGTATTTTAATAACAAGTGGATTATTACCCGAGTTCAGTGATATAAATCAAATATATTCCCAATTTTTCCCTATTTTCCAAAACATTTCTAGAGCGGCAATATTTATTGCTATTTTGGTTTTAGTTATTGTGGAAGAAATATTTTTTAGGGGGTATACTTTAATAAAAATGGAAAAAAGTTTAGGAAAAATAGGTGCAATTTTGGGCTCAAGCGTACTTTTCGCCTTACTTCACTTTAACTCTTTAGTAACAATAATGTTTAGTTTATTTGCGGGTATTATCTTAGCTATAGTACGATATAAAACAAAGTCTCTCCTTTCCCCAATACTTGTCCATTATTTCTACAACATAACTCTAGTAAGCATGTTTTTTATTCTAAATTAAGACATTTATAAAAGGTAATAGAAAAAAAGAAAAGTAAGAAAGAAGAAGGAAGTATTATGATAAATTCAAAGAGAAAAAAGAAAGCATTGGAAATAATAGTAAAAAATATTACCAATTTTCGAGATCTCAACCTTTATAATAGTGAATTTATCAATGAAGGACTAATATATCGATCATCTACTTTAACAAATCATCAAGAGGGAGAAATGAAAGAATCTTTACTTACTTGTGGTGTTTCAGGTATTGTAGACTTACGTTCGGACATAGAAATAAGAAGAGATAGTTACGAAGACGACTTTTTAATAGGGTTTAAATTTTATTGGACACCTTTAGATATTAGTTTTCCTCCTCATGTCGTGGCAAATGCTGGTTTAGAACATTTAGATCTTTATCATCAATTTATTTGGTATGTACTTTTTTACAATAATCACGAAATACAAAAAATCTTTAACATTCTATCACACAAAGATAATTATCCATTAATACTACACTGCCATGCTGGAAGAGATAGAACAGGTGTAATATCTGTACTTATTTTGTTATTAGTAGACGCACCAGTAGAATCGATTATTAAAGATTATACAGCTACAGATGATAAAACGAGAAGTGAAGATATAGAATTTTTAATAAGTTTAGTTAATGAAGTAGGAGGAGTAGAATTGTATCTTGAAAGCGTGGGGGTTACGAAAGAAACACAACAAAAGGTAAAAAATATACTAAAATAATGTAACACTTCAAAACAATGAACTGAAAGTGAACACACTTAAAGAGATATTTATTTATAATTTTAGAGTTTAATTGTTTAAGCACCTAAATTGGTTACTCTTATGCCTGAAAAAGTATTAGAAAAAATAATAGATTCTTCACCCGCTCCCATATTTGCAAGTAAAAGAATAAAATATGTCTTACTTTCCATTTCAGGCTTAGCAACTGCTGCAAGTTTCATTTCAAGAGTATTTATCGAATTATACGCCGTAATCATAGGTAGTTCTCCGTTGATATTGTCTTTGATTACAGCTTTAAAGAACCTAATTCAACAAACTTTTCAGTCAACATTTGGAAGAATTTCAGATGTAATAGGAAGAAAATCACTAATAATTGCAGGATTGATGACTTCAGGAATAACTCTCTCTCTTTTTCCTCTTATTAAGAGCGGATGGATACTTGTAATAGGAGTAGTGATTTATTCAATAGGTTTTGCAATTTACACTCCTTCTTTTACTGCAGTCCAAGGAGATATAACAACAAAAAAAAACCGTGCTGGATTAATATCACTAGTTACATTAGTAGGAGCTTTGGCTTCATTAATGGGCTTAATTGTAGTAGGATTTATTTCTAATCTAGGCGAAACAAGTTTGAACCAGTATGTGATTATATTACAGATTACATCCGCCCTATTTATTATGACGGCAATAATAAGTGTATTACTAACAGATACTAATATAGAAAGAAGCACAGAACGAGCTATTTTTTCTTTGAAACCCTTTAAAGAAAACAAAAGATTCCGTAATTTTACAATTGTTAACTTATCTATGGGGTTCTTTATGGCTTGTGGATGGCCGATTTTCCCTTATGTAAGAGTAGAATATGCGTCAGCCTTTGAAAATTCTCTCATTTGGGCAGCTTTTAGCATATTCCAAATTACAACTCTCATACTGACAAAAAAATATATTGATCAAATAGGAAGAAAAAAACTTCTTTTCTTTGGTCGTGTGTTAATGTGGTTTATTCCATTTAACCTCATCATCACAATTTTATGGTTTCCAACATGGTATAACATGATGCTTGGATCAATTGTTAGTGGTATTAGCAATGCATTATTTATGGTAGGACAAAATAGTTATATCTTTGACTGTGCATCAATTAAAGATAAAGGAACATATACAGGAGTGCATAACTTTTTCATTGGACTTTCTACTTTTTTTGGTTCTCTTATAATGGGTGTGATAGCTAGTGCACTCTTTGTAGTTATAGGAAAATGGGAAGCTCTACTATTATTACTGTTAATAACAACAATTGGGCGATTAGGGGCTTCATTCGGCTATCTTTTAGTAAAAGAGTAAAAATAAAAAGTAATATGGAGAAAAATTAGCTGGTTTTTGCATACTCCCTAACGATTTTTTCAACACTATCTGCTGCTGAAATAATTGAAGATGCAACGTTTTCTGTTAGTTCCATACCAACATCTAACTTTTCAACAACTATCCCTACTAAATGAACTGTAGCTTTAGCCATATCTTCATCAACAGTACGCATAATATCAAGAGCTTCAATAACACCTAAAAGATGAGGACTCCAAATTTTACCTTCAAGACGTTCATGGAATTCATCAAAAGAGAAAACTTTGACAGTACCAGGGTCTTCATATCCAACTAAAGCGTCAACAATGATGATATGTTGATGATTATTATAGTCTAACCTCAATCTAAAAATGTCTGTGTCTAAATCAGAAAAATCAGCGGGAATATCCCGCTTCTGTAGCTCACGAAGAACAAAGTGACCGACTGCATCGTCGGTCATAATAGTGCTTCCAATAGCCACAACTATCGTTTTGTACATTTACTTTTTGACTCCAGTTACATGGACAGAACAACTGACACAAGGGTCATAGGATCTAACAACAGTTTCCAAAAGGTCACCAATTTTTTTAGGATCGCTTTCACCTTGAGCAATGAGATGCTCAGCTTTTCTTCTTACATCTTGTTCCATCAAAGGCATGAAGAAAGCAGTAGGTGTAATAACATCTGCAGTTTCAACTAACCCTTCTTTGTTGAGAGTGAGAGTATAAGCAACCATACCTCTTGGGGCTTCAGTAATACTGACACCTTCTTGCAAGTTGTTGAAGTCATATTTAACTGGTTCTTCATTGATTATGTTTGTTGCATAATTGTCAGCAATTTCAATAGATTTATCAGCAAAATAAATCAATTCAACAGCTTGAGCCATGTTGTTTGCCATAGGATTGTTAGGAACTAAAAGTTTAGAGTATTTATCAGCAAAATCCTTAGATCTACCTTCCAAACCTTTACCGAAAAGAAGATATCTAGAAATTGCACCAGTCATAAAGGCTTCATTGTTATAGAAACTGTGTTTAGCAAATGAGTGGGGAACAACTTTCTCTTTGATATGTGTTTTATAATCTCTAGCAGGAAAATGTTTTCCATTGCTATCATAAACAACATCACCTAGCATACTATATCTATCGTCATAGGGGTGGAGACCTAAGTGTACCCTGTCAAAGTCTAATTCGGGCCAATTATCGTAGTTACCAAGAATATTGGCTGCTAACTCTAACTCATTTTTTAATCCTCTAAGTTCATCAGCTATACCTTTTAGAACGGGTTTAGTAGGTAATTTGCCAAATCCTCCAAGAATAGCACTTTCTTGATGGATATAACGGGAACCTAAAACAGCTTGAATTTTTGCTCCGATATCTTTCAACTTCAAGGCAGCAACGACAGCATCTTTGTGCTTATCTGCCATGGCAAAAGCACTAGGATACCCAAGATAATCAGGAATAGCTAACAAGAAGAGATGAAGTGCATGGCTCTCAATGTAATCACCAAGATACATTAACTCTCTAAGTTTGAGGGTTTGTTCGGAAACCTCAACATTCATAGCATTTTCCGCGGCTTGAAGTGCAGTAACTTTATGTGCAGAGGCACAAAAAGAACAAATTCTGGGAAATACTGCTGTGGCTTCATTAATCTTTTTTCCAATTGTAATTGCTTCAAAAAATCTTGGTCCTTCAATGATATTAACATTGACAGTATCAACTTTACCATCTGAAACAACAACATCGATGGCTGCTTTACCTTCTATACGTGCGACATGATCTACACGAATGGGTTTAGTGAATTGTACTTTTGTCATTATTCATTACCTCCAAAAGCTTTCTTCAAACGTTCTTCGATTTTAGGGTCAAAAGAACCGAATATTTGCATCCTTTGTTTTACTTCTTCTTCAGTAAATCCTTTTTCTTTGAAGACTTTACCAAGTGAATCAAACCAAGCCGTTTCGTGAGGAACAGGTCCTCGACAGCCAATACAAGGAACATTGAAGGAGATACAGCGAGCTTTACAACCTGCTGTGGTGATAGGACCCAAACAAGGTTCTCCTCTTTCTATGAGGATACATGGATTTCCTGCTAAACGACATTCTTGACAAACCGGATAATCTTTCTCTTCAGGCCAAGTGCCAAAGAGAAAAGTAGATACAAAATAGATAATTTCGTCTTCTTCAGGAGGACAACCAGGTAAGCGGTAATCAACTTTTACATATTCAGTTATGGGTTTTGCATGAATACCTTGCATATTCATCTTGGCGTCGCCATAGACCTTTTTATAAAGTTCATCATAATTATGATTATCTTTATCCCAACTTTGAACACCACCATGAAGCGCACAAGCTCCAACAGCAACAAGAATTTTAGCATTTTCCCTAATTTCTTTTAACTCTTCGAGGTCTTTTTCAGTTGAAACACTTCCTTCAACAAAGGCTATATCCACTTCTTCATGCATGGAACTTTCAGAAGCAAGCATGTAAAAGCACTTTATATCTACTGATTCTACTATATCTAAGATTCTTGAAACACAAGCAATAGAAAGCTGACAACCGTAGCAAGAGGTAAGACCATAGATGCCTACTTTAGGTTTGGAAGATTTAACTTCTTTGTCCAAAGTGTTAGATTTTTTGTTTTTATCTAATATTTCAGTTTTAAATGATGACATATTTATCTCCTCATTCTAACATTCCTGGGGTGGAAATAATATCGTAGTAGTCGAAAACAGGGCCATCTATACAAGCATATTTCCATGAGGTGGAATTACCTAAATTACAGTGACCACACTTGCCTACACCACATTTCATACGTCTTTCTAACGTAACAAAGATTCTGTTTGGATTGTACTCATTTTCTACCAACTTTTCGAACATTGATTTATACATTCCTGGGGGACCACAGAGTGCTACTGAACATTTCTTTGGATTTACGTTTACTTTATCCAAATGTTCATGAGCTCTTCCTCTTAACCCTGTACATTCTGGATCTCTAGTTGTTGTTTGTACGATTGAGATGTTTTCTGCTTCAGCTATATCTCTCATTGCTTCCAGTTCCCTATTAAATAATAACTCATTACAGAGTCTTGCAGAGTTGATGATGGTTATGTTACCGAATCTCCATCTATTGTCTATTGCATAAAGAAATACAGATCTTAGTGGTGCCATTCCTAATCCTGCTGCTACCAATAATAGGTCTCTGTCCCAGAATTTTTCCATTGGGAACCCATTTCCATATGGACCTCTTATTCCTACTGTACTTCCAGGTTTTAATTCGTGTATTTTAGATGTAACTCTTCCTGCTTTTCTTATACAAAGTTGGAAAAACCCTATTCTCATCGCACTAGAGCAAATTGAAATTGGAACCTCTCCTACACCAGGTAAAGACACTTCAACAAATTGACCTGGTTTGAAACTCCATTCTTTTCCAACAGATTCGTCCTCAAAACGGAATAAGAATAACTTGTCTTCATCTGTTAATTTGTAAACTCTAAGTACCTTACACTTATTTGTGTCATAAACATTATCCTTTCCATCAGGAACTATTTTTATATTTCTTCTTATTTCCATTAAATATCACCTTTAATTTCCATTAGATTTCTCTTGAAGTTTATCTCTGCTGGACAGTAATGAGTACAACGACCGCAACCTACGCAATAGGCTGTAGTAATCTCTTTACAGTAAGCATTTTTACAATGATATCTGTTTTTAAATCTTGATTCTTTAGTTTCTCTAAAATTATGATTTCCAGCAACTAGTCCATGTGATCTAAACTGACAAGAATCCCAATACCTTACTCTTACTCCTGTATGACTATCCAAATTGGGAAGGTCTTTAACATCATAACATCTACAAGTTGGGCAGGTAATTGTACAATTCCCACAACCCAAACATTTGTCAGTTTCTCTTTTCCAAAGTTCTTCTTTTTCTTTGAGTTCGAGTGTATAACGTAAACTATCCCAATTTCCTTGTGCAGTGAACATTTCATTCTTCTTTTTATCGAATTCTACCAAATCTTTGGCATCTTGCGTTGACACAATGTCATAAAGTTGTATTGTTGCATCTACAATTTTATGTCCTGTAACACTTCCTACTCGTATTACATATCCGTCTTGAACCTCACTTAAAAACAGGTCAAAACCTGAATCTACAAACTCTGCTCGTCTAACATTACAGAAACAGTATTCATCTGGAAGACAAGAAATACCGATAATTATACCATTTTCTCTTCTTCTTCGATAGTAAGGGTCAGGTGCTTCGTCTATAAATCTTGAATCCATAATTCGCAATCCTACAATATCGCAAGAGTGAATACCAAAAATAACAAAGCGTCCTGTATCTTT
>CAZEQQ010000045.1:0-11750 GCA_964514425.1 uncultured archaeon | reverse complement strand
GTTTGGATTAATCCTTGTTTATATTGTTCATGTGACTGTGAAGAAGACCATGAAATGGGATGTGAAGACGACGAATCTGAAAACAAATATGAGTTAGTCTATGAAATACCAGGAGTAAAAAAAGAAAATATTAAATTAAAAGTAATAAAAAATGGTTTAAGACTCATTGCAATACGTGATGAGAGAGTGGAATATGTTAATGAAGTTTCATTTTTACTCGATTGTGACCCAAGAAAAGCTCTAGCAGAATATAAAGATGGAATCTTAAAAGTAACAATTCCCATAGTGGGAGATGATCCATTCACAGAGATAAAGTCATTAGAAATTAAGTAGATTGAAAAACCAACAAATCCATTTGTATACTGCATATTTGTCAGTTATCTTTCATTTTTTGCAGTTTCTTATTTGAGAACGTGATATAGTTATTTTTAAAACAAAGAAAAATGTTTAAAACATAAAAAATAGCAATAAAGGAGATATGAAACTACTAATAGCGTGGTATTGCATCTTCCATGAGCCAATCATATATTTCATCCTTATCTAAAGTTTCTAATTCTACAATATTTTTCAAGATACGTTGTAATAGAGAATGATGCCTAAGTTCATCTTGATAGATAGCATTTACAATATCTTTTTCCCTAGCATCAGTGATATCAGTTAAAATTTCTTTGTAGGTTTCAATAGCTTTAGCCTCTAAGTCTATGTGTTTCTGTATTGTTTTTGCAATTTTATCTCGTGCTTGATCATCTATGAAAGGAGTAGTTTGGCTATTCAAAGTAATCAATGAATTGAGGAAACCTTTATGTTTTTTAGAATCATAAACTATAGCGAGTATAAGATCTTTTATTATATTATTTTTTATCCCTTCAATAGATTCTTTTGCTGCAACAATTATAGATTCTTCCAGTTCTATTTGTTTTTTATAAAATTCTGTTCTCTCATTATCAGACATTTTGTCACCTAATGTCAACATACCTTGTAGTTTTTTAATATTTCTAATTCACAAAAGAGGAAAAAAGTTATACCATCTAGAGTGATGGTGTTAATATTCTTTCAGGAGGATGTTTCACTATGTATTCATAAGAAATTTGTGTTTTTTCGTCTTCTTTTAGATCGAATTCCCATTCATGAATGCCTTGACTACTTTTATTTGCAAGTATAGATAATGATGTAACTTCTACTTCGATATTTTCATCTACTGAATGAGGAACACGGTCAATTATTTTTACTTTTACTGGTTTTTTAAGTCTATTTTCAATTTTAATCTCATAACCGAACTCTAAGACTTTTTTACCTTTTACCAACCCTTTCTTGGAAACATCTCTTTTCACGAGTTTTTTCTCAACTTTCAAATCATAACTTTCAACGACACCTAAAGTAAATTTTTCTTTAGGATGAATAAGATTCAATTCGCTTTGACTTATAAATTCTCCAGCTATGAAGACTTTTACTTTTCCAGCTAATAAGAAAAAATTCTGATTACATAGCTCATGAGTAAGTATAAGTTTTTCACTCATCGCACTCCAATAATAGGATTTTTCGATGGGTAAAATGATTTGATCTAAATGTAAGGTCTTTGGCGTAGTACTGGAATCTATGTCATGTTGACTTTCAATGTCAAATCTTTGATGACCAGTTTGTGCAATACTTACTTCTGTTGCAACTCGACCCATTTCTGGTTCGTCATAAAAGGGTTTTTCTTCAACGGAAGTAGGTGCAGCATCAAGCATCATTGCTCTTTTTGGACTGGCGGGCGCCATGCTTCGGCGTATACTTCCACCAGATTTAGGTGGCGAATATACAGGCTTTAAGCTTACATACATAGGATTTACAGCAGCAATAGAAATGGGTATAGTAGTGGAAGTGGTAATAGACACTTTTACATTTTTCCAATCTTTTCCAGTTCTATTATATATTCGTGCCATCCTTTGTATATGAGCCTCTTCTACATTCAAATCAACAGAATAAAAAGGAGACCATCCAGCATTTCTAGTTGAATAACTCAATTCCAACTCTATTTCTCCTTCTTTTTTCGCATCTAAGGTGAGTTCAATTTCATATGATTTTTTGTCCGTACGTGTAAGTTGAGACCGTTTATGCTCCAATACGGACAGTTCATTTTGTAATTGTTCTAACTCCTTATCTATTTTGATTTTTTTTTCACGTTCAACTCTTGCGCCTTTTTGATAATAGTTATAATACTCATTGAAGGAGGTAACGGATAACCCTTTTTTTAATCCCCATTCTCCAAATCCTTGTCCAATAGATTTTATAGTTTCATCTAAAGTTATAATTGATAATTCAACGATTTGTTGCTCTAATTCTTTTTCCCTAATTTTTGCTTTTACACTCTCTATCGCTTTATCTTCATTTGCTAAATCATCTGATTTAATTTGAACATAATGCATCTTAGGAGTAACATCAATTAAAGTTACAGAGCCTTTTCCTTTTACTTTAATTGACTCTTCATCAAGAAACTCGGATAAATTAGAAATAGTTATCTGCTGTTCTCCTTGTTTTAAGGCTATTTTTCCATAATGAGTTACAATTGCGCCATCTAATAGAATTAACACATTCGAGATAGGTAAATTTTGTGACAACATCACATATTCTTTTCTAGTAGCTTTATAAACAATTTGTATGCAAATTGCAAAGATACACAACAATATATAAGATATATACTATTCATTGCTAGTAAAAAGATTTATTTATACAATTAATAACATTTAATCATCATTCTAGAAGGGGAAAATAATGAGTAACAGAGCAAATGTAACGATAGTATCGTATCAATGCACACACTGCTTTAAAATGCGCAATTTAATTCGCCCAGTAGCTATAAAATTAGAAGTGGACAGCCGTGGATACAATGAGTTAATTGACGTACACTCTTGTAAAGACAATGAGATCTCAGCTAATATCTGCTTTGTTGATGCAAATAATGCAGTTAGATCACAAGTCAGGATTAAACCTTCACATTTAGGATATGAAGTAGAAAGAGATTTTAGTGAGACAGATAAAGAACAAAATCCTTTTACTATGTTAGGATTGCCGCTCCCTCAAACAATGCCATTTAAACGAAAGACAATTCCTATTACTATAAAGAAATCGAATATTCTTGGCATTTATATCAAAGATAAAATACGTAAAAGCGAGTTTATTATAGGCAAACAGCAAGAAGGGAAAGCTTTCAATATTTCGTCTGAACTTGGATTTATTGAAACAATTTTATTCATCTCAGAACATGCTTCAGATAAGATTTATTCTCAATGGAAGAAAGATGTCAAGACAACTGAAAAACAACACTCGATACCCTTCTCTGATACGAAAAAATGGATACAAAAAGTTACAAATGAAATAGAAAGCATTTTGATTTTTGATGAAGAAATCCTACCCCTTTTAGTCGATTATCTCGAAAATAGCATTCTGAAAGAGCCAACACTCAAAAAGTTTGAGGAAATTGAGCTTCTATTAAACTCCAAAATAGCTTTAGCTATCGCAGAAGAAAAACAACTTAAAATTTTTGAAGAGAAAGGAACTAATAGCATACAGGGACTTACTATTGTTGATTTTGTAACATATAAAGAGCTACTCCAAATTTGTATGAATAACACAACTAATTCAGTTTGGGAGACATATAAACAGGTGGAAAATAAATTGAAATTTTCGGAATATATTTCGATTCTAAGCGATTTAATAACATCAGGTCTTTTAAATTTGCATAAACTTAGTTTTACCACAGTTACCAAAAAGTAAAGCTACCCATATAACCTCTATTTTTTTACTAATTAAAACCATAAATTACTTTATTTATATCATTGCAAAAAATTTAAGTGTTCATTTTTTATGGGTAATAGTAAGGATTGATTAATTCCTTTGTTTCATAATTTATAGCATTTTTGGAGAAAAATATGCCAACTCATATTGTATCTACAACCAATGTTCTTTCTTCATCTATTGAAGATATTAAACAAGTAATAGGAAAAGACATTATTTCCCTCTCTTATCCAACATATTTATGTGATGAATCTAAACTTGATGGAGGATTTGCAGATTATCTTTTCTTTCCTACTAATGAGAGTCAAATAGTAGCGATTATTAATATGATAAGGGAAAAAAAGAGCACATTAACAATATCAGGAGCTAGAACAGGAGTTGTTGGTTCTGCAGTACCTTTTGGTGGAGCAGTTATTTCTTTTGATGAAATGAAAAGTATTATTGGTTTAGATTATGATAAAAACACTTCACGTTGGTTTGTTCGTTTACAGCCGGGAGTAACCCTATTAACTTTGCAAGAAGTTTTATCAAACAAAGATTTTACG
Source organism: uncultured archaeon (assembly GCA_964514425.1). GTDB lineage: Archaea > Asgardarchaeota > Heimdallarchaeia > Heimdallarchaeales > Heimdallarchaeaceae > CAZEQQ01. Next base: position 7,428 of record CAZEQQ010000045.1, on the reverse strand, counting down.
GATGAACATAATCTTTCTGTTAATAATGCCGTACAGGAATTCAAAGAAACGGATAAGAAATATTTCTATCCTGTTGATCCCACAGAATTGACGGCATCTCTCGGAGGTTGTGTTGGGGCTAATGCGTCTGGTGCTAGAAGTTTCAAATATGGTGCAACTAGGAAATGGATAAAGCGTTTACGTGTTGTTTTAAGTTCAGGAGAGGCAATAAGTATAGAAAGAGGGGAATATATGTCAAAAGAAGGCAAATTTTTATTACAAACAGAAGATGGGTCACAAGAAATTTCTCTTCCTCACTATGTTGTCCCTAAGGCTAAAAATGCTGCAGGTTTATATGTTGATCAAGAAGTAGATTTAATTGATGTTTTTATTGGTTCAGAGGGGATAATTGGAGTCATTACAGAAATAGATTTATGGTTGGTAGAATTACCTCAACTTTTGTCTAATGTGTTATTTTTCAAATCTGAAGGTGATGCAATAAAGTTTGTTCAGCATTTAAAGTCCAATAATATACTTAAACCAGAATTTATTGAATACTTTGATTCAAATTCATTTTTCCTCCTACATAAAAAACAAGAAAAAACACCTAATTTCCTAAAGGAGACACCTATTTCAGCAGAAGAACAGTGTGCGATCTTTTTTGATCTTGAATATAAGGAAGAAGAAATTGAGAATGTATTTAATGTTCTGGAAAAAGTGGCAAATAACTGTAATTCATCACTTGATTGCGGTTTTTGTGGATATGATAAACGAGAGAGAGATAATCTTAGAAAGTTACGTCACGCTATACCGGAAATAGTTAATGATATTATTTCAAAACGGAAAAGACTATTTCCTAAATTGCATAAACTTGGAACAGATATGTCAGTTACAGATGAACATCTAGAAGATATGATGCAATTATATCATAAGTTAATTAGAGAAAAGAATTTAGATTATGCCATATGGGGACACATAGGGGATAATCACGTTCACGTAAACATTCTTCCCAAAGATATGCAAGAATTGGAAACAGGAAAAGAAATTTACATGCAGTTTGCTCTAAAAGCTATTGAGTACAATGGATCAATTTCAGCTGAACACGGAATAGGAAAAATTAAGCACAAATACTTAGAGGTGATGTATGGGGAAAAAGGGATAGAAGAGATGAAAAGATTAAAATTACAATTTGATCCTCTAAAACTCTTTAACATTGGTAACATGTTTTCTTTGTGAAGAGACAAAACAAAATTTCTAAGGAACAAAATTAAATAAGATTAGTTTTTTTAGGTTTACATGAAAATAATAGTACTTGGTGCGGGTTTAGTAGGGAACCTCATAGCTAGAGATTTAGCAGAAAATAAAGAATATGAGATAACTGTTGCAGACATCAGTAAAACCATTCTTGAGAGATTACAAAAGGTCTTTGGGATAAAAGGAATTCAAGTAGATTTATCTAATAAAGAAAATGTCGCTAAATTAGTTAAAGATTATGACTTGGTTATAGGAGCTGTTCCAGGATTTATGGGTTTTCAAACTATGGAAACTGTAATAGAGTGCAGAAAGGACATCATTGATATTTCATTCTTTGGAGAAGACCCCTTTTTGTTAGATGAAAAAGCAAAAGATTATGGGGTGACGGCGGTGGTAGATTGTGGTGTTGCACCTGGTTTAAGCAATATAGCTATGGGGTATGTGTCTAGTGTTTTGGATTGCACTGAATCGTTTTTAACCTATGTTGGCGGTCTTCCTATTAAACGAGAACCACCATACGAGTACAAAGCCCCTTTTTCACCAATTGATGTGATTGAAGAATATATTCGTCCTGCTAGATTCGTAGAGAACAGTGAGGTTGTTATTCGTCCAGCTTTATCAGATTCGGAGTTTTTGGAGTTTCCAATAGTTGGAACCTTAGAAGCTTTTAACACAGATGGCTTACGAACAATTATCAAAACAATGAAAGCACCTAATATGAAAGAAAAAACAATGCGTTACCCAGGTCATATTGATAAAATTAAACTTCTACGGGATACAGGGTTATTATCACAAGAATGTATCGAAATTGAAGGCATATTAATTTCTCCACTTAAGGTTACATCAAAATTGCTTATTGATAAATGGAAGTTATGTGAAGGAGAAGAAGATGTTACTGTAATGAAAATTATTATTGAAGGAAAGAAAGAGGAGAGAAGATTACGTTACACTTATTTGATGATAGATCAATACGATAAAGAAAAACAAGCTCTTTCTATGGCAAAAACAACAGGTTATACTTGTTCTATTGTGGCAGATTTTGTAGCTCAAAAACGTTATACTGAGAAAGGAATTATCGCACCAGAGATGATTGGTCAGAAGACAGATTTATTCAAGGAGTTATTAGCTCAATTAAAACGTAGAGGAGTTATACTAGAGGAAACTATTGAAGAACTACAGTAATTCTTTTAATTTTTTATACAACTTTTCTCTCTTTTCGTTTTTTCTTCATATGTTCTCCAAGTAATATATGAGTTAAAAAGAAGAAAAAACTTCTTTCCATTGGATAATTTATGACTAGTGGTTTTATAGAAGATTCGTTAAAGGCTCATAGATATATGAGTGAACACAATTATGATTTAGCTATAGAGATTTATAATAATATTTTGTCAGGAGATAAAGCAAACAAAGAGGCACTCTTGAATGCAGGTAACTGCTATTTTCATATGAAGGATCTTCAAAATAGCGAACTATGCTATAGAACTTTGCTCTTGAATGATCCCTCCAATTATGAAGCCATGAATAATTTAGCTTCCCTTTTAAGTTTGAAAAGGAAAAAGGATGCTTCTTTAGAATTATACAGGCGAGCAACAAAACATAAAGATGCGGGTTTTGAAATATGGTACAATTACGGTTGTGTTCTTGCTGATTTAGGAAAGTTTTCTGAAGCAAAGGAAGCACTTGAACGATCTTTAAATCTATCACCCACCATTATAACCTACATCAAATTAAGTAGACTCTACGAAAGTTATGGATATTATTCAGATGCAAAACAAAAAGCAGAAGAAGCACTTAGAATTGACCCTGAAAATACTGCATTATTAGCTCAATTAGGGAATATCTGTGTTAAATTAAATGATATGGAAAAAGCAAAAGAGCTATACTTGAAGGCTTTGAAAATTAATTCTGCATTGAAGATAACTTGGACAAATTTAGGTACAATTTACTCTAATGAGAGAGATAAAGAAAAAGCTAAAATGTGCTACTTGAGAGCATTGAATATAGACTCTGAGTATTCTATAGCACAAGAGAACTTAAACAAGTTATCTGCTCAATAGAAGAACTATCTTAACCTTTTTAGAGTGAGCGATTCAAGTTCTTGTATACTTAAATCGATGTCTACTAAAAATACAAGAAAATCAGATAGGAGAGAGGCTAATTCGTTCCTTAACTCCTTTCCAAGGGATATTAAATCATCAAAATTTTGTAAATCATCTAAACCCCAGGATGTTACATCACATAATTTTGCAATTTCATCATCAGATATTTTTTCTTCTGAGGCCCTATGTCTGAACTTTATCTGTGTTAAAATTTTTGACGCTGAATTTGCTTCATCTTCTAATATAGAAACCAGTGGATTAATGCTTAACTCTAGTAGTTCTTGCAAGACCATTTGTGATTTATCACATATTTCTGCAGCTTGAAAAGACAAATCTGAAACTTCTTGAAGAATATGTTTTTGTTCCTTCAACATTTGTTCTGATCCTTCTGAATCAGACATTTGAGGGAATTGGGCAGCTTTGTCGAAAACAAGAGCAAGATTCTTTCTTATATTTTGATCTGAACTAGTTTCAAGAGATATTCGGTAATAAACTTCTTGCCAACTAGAGTTTAAATTCTCTTTCAAGTTATAGAATTCATTAGTTTTTGTAAGAATACTTTCCACAATTTGTATAATTTGTTCTCTTTCATTTATACCTTTAATATAAGCTCTCTCTACCTCATCCTTGAATTCTTCTATTTGTCGTCCATCAGATTTGAGATACCCTACTAAAGAACTTTGGTAAAAAGTTCTTGCTAAAATAGAGAGATGAGATAATAAGGAGGATCTAAGTACTGAAAGACCACCTTCATCAGAACTTAATAGTCGGTCAATAGAGGGAAGCAAATTAGTCACATGTTTATATAGTGAACGAAGTGGGCGATAATTTAGTCTATCTAAGAATTTACCAACAACAGTCGTTCTTTCAACAACAGTTTCACTATCTTTATCCCCACGCATCAAAAGACAAATTTCACGCTTGAATAAAAGCCTTCTCTTACTGATAGATGAAATCATAGGACGTTTTTATAACAAATGAAGAAAAAAGAGATAAATATAGTTCTATCATTCTTAGATAACAAGTGAAAAAATGAAAACGTTTATATCTTTTTATGAGAATATCACTTAAAATGTTGTGATTGTAATGGAAGACGAAAATGAAGTATTAGATGAATCACTAAACGAAGAAGAACAAGTTGATTTTCAAGATATTATTACATATCATCCTCTTCCAGTATTATTTATTACAGAGCAAGAGAAGATGAGATTACTTCGAGATCCAGCTTATTATCCGCTCTTACGTGTATTAAGGAAAGGGCCATATACAGTAAAGGAGATAACAGATCGCTACAATACATTAGTTGAAGAATTAAAAAAAACAGTTGGAGACGAAGAGAGATACAAATTAAAAAAAGAAAAAACTATTTACCAATACTTGCGTATTTTGCAAGATGCAGGATTAATAATTGAATCAGGGCAAAGAGTTGTTTTTGGAAAAACAGCTACAGAGAAACTATATTCCCGTATAGCAATAGCTTTTGTTTACTCACCAACGGAAGAAAGTTACTATCTGGAAGGTGGAGGAAAAAAGTTAGCAGAAAAAGTAGGAATGTTTTTTTCACTTGCGACGGACAAAAAAATAAAAGATATGGAAAAATTCTTGCAGTTGTTCCAAAAAATTCGTAAAATGCAAGAAGAGATGACAAAAGGAGTGTTTTTCCCAGAAACTGAAAAAACTACCGAAGCAACAAAGATTCTTGCAGAAGCTTCATTTGAAGAAATAGCTAGAATTCTTGATTATTCCAGTGCATTAATTTTGTTTTACAAAATGGATAAATTAAAAAGAGAATTAGAAGAGTGTTTAGAATAAAGAGATTTTTTGATGTAAGGTAGAGTTTAAATTTTTTATCGATCTATAAAGTGACTGGAAAGATAAAACTATTGAATTTGGAACATTGATGAAATTCCTGTTATTATGTTTTTGAGCCTTAAATTAAGAGATATTCCCTTAAAATGGTATGAAGTAATATTTGCGTTAGGTGCTTTAGTTTCAATATATCTCTTGATAAGTAAAAGTGTTGAAAAAAAGAAGGGAAAAGAAGAATTCAACACTCCAACAGCGGAGCAGACTAAAGAAATGTTTGAAAAGGAGGCAAGAGAGATATTAGATATAGTGTTATTTGTAGATAAAAGAATGATAGGTGCATTAGTACCTTATCTACCACCTAAACCAAAACGAAAATTTTAGCTTAATTACATTTATTCACCTTATTTCAGGGATTCATCAATTTTCGATATTTTGTACTAGTAAATCTTGTCAAATTCTATAGCAAGTTATAGATTAGAAACATTTATATATTACGAAGACAATAGTAGTTATAGAGATAAAACTACATTCTCAATAGATGAGAAAGAGGTAATTACATGAAAGATAAAGAAAGAAAGGAGAAAGAAAAAATCCAAAAAATGACAGATAGAATAGAACAAGATACGAAATATGCAAAAGGTATCTTAGGTTTAATATAGGTGATTAATGATGATTACTCCGGAATATCAAGATAAGGAATCAATGTCAAAAGATATAGAAATAATGTTACAAAAGCTTGAAAAGGCAACTGATAAAAAAGAGGCTAATTCAGATCAATTTGTTATATATGATATATTTTAACAAAATTTTACGATCTATTCATAGATGTATCACCTTGAAGTCCTCCTCACAGGAGGATTTCATATCACCTTTCTATTTTTGAACAAAAACAAAAAATATAGAAGTTGTATATATGGGAGTTTCTTGCAAAAGTTAAGAAGATAATACAATTTGTGAAGGAGAAATTTTCTTTTTCTTTTGCAGTTTCAGATAGGGGGAACTGTCGAGCAATATTTTTCTAACAATTGGACGAAATAGAATACAAATGTAGCGTCTTAAACGCATTCTTTTGGAATATTCCTTTATAAAGTCTTCAAATGTTAATCTTTGAAATTTAAGTATCTCTTGTGCATCTTTTGTGTCCATCCAATCAGTATGAAACCAATCATTATCATCTTTTGGTACATGAAAAGCATATTCAGGTAGCATTCCTATACCCAATGAATGCAACATAGATTTTAGGAAATCTTTTTGGTACATTTGACAGTTTTCACCTCCACCAATGAGAAAGATACGTTTTTCAATAGGTGTTTCAACTGTTTGAGCAAATGCATAACCAACATCACGTGTATGGACAAATTCAAATCTTTGCGCCAAAGGAACATCAAACATTATTTTTGGTATTTTCCAGCTTATTTCAAAAGGAGGAACTGCTGAAAGTCTCAAGATTAACCAATTTAATCCACTATTTATTAACTCCTGCTCCATGGTTACTTTTTGTTTAGCATATTCATCATGAGAGAGAGGTGCGGGTGTTTCTAGCACGGTTCTAGGAGGAGAAGAAGTCATCTTTGAACCATAAATGGCGATAGAACTAGCCATAACAAATTTTGGTTTAACTTGTTGTTTTATGGCATGATTGAGTAAGTTTTGCGTTCCTTTAACATTCACCTCATAAGCCAATTGAGGTTGTTCATCAGCTAAAGGAGGAATAATAGCAGCTAAGTGTATAATAACAGCGATGGTTTCAGAAAAGAGTTCATCAAGATCAGAAACAGACCTAATATCCCCCCATACTGTTTTAAAATGGTATTTTTTTGCTAATTTCTTCTGTATTTTCACATTTCTTTTAGACGGAATATCAAAACAGATAACCTCATAATTTTTTCTTTTTAACTCTATGAGAGTACTTTCTCCAACATTACCAAATGCACCAGTTAATAAGATTTTCATAATAAAATAATGACAATCATATTATTTGACAAATTCGATGATATTTGTGATAACAATTATGAACAATCGATGAAACAATTCTCATTTCCTAAATCTTTTTATAAACATAATAGTGAAACTTTTATTCTCGTTCTTGAGGTCAAAATTCAATAACACTCCTCTTTCATTATGTGAAGTATAAAAGAAAATTCTTATTATATGAACCACAATAGTTAGCTAGTATCAAAAATGAGAGAGTTTTAATATTGTGAAACAGTTGTAAAATTGTAAATTCTGTGCTAAATAGTATGTGTTAGAAAGTATTGTTTTTAGAATTCCTCTTCAGAAACCATGT
>CAZEQQ010000044.1:4775-11768 GCA_964514425.1 uncultured archaeon | reverse complement strand
ACGCATATTTTAGTTCTTTCATCTAAATATTACACAAAACATTTTTATAATACTACTATATCATTAGTTAATAATATATAGGTGATATTTTGTTAAAGTTATACTTGATTATCTTTGTTATTTTATTTAGCCCTGTAAATTATACTTGTAATAAAGCCATACAAGATTACAATCCTTTTCTAGATGACGAAGGTTGTGATGAAAAACAAAAACTTAATAATTTGATATACTCTAAAAAAAACTATTTCTACGATATCCAAAGGCTAAAAGAAATAACTTTTAATCAATTAGAAAACAACGAAACTGTGCAGATAAATGTTTATAGTGACTCTTGTCCAGATCTTTCTTTTTTTTCGGGTGATGGTACGAAAGAAAACCCTTTCTTGCTCCAAAACTTAGTCATAAATCATCTGAATATTCAACAAACAACTAAACACTTTATAATTCAAAACAATACATTTCAATATCACGAAAATGCACAATCTTACTTAACAAAATTATCTATGATTACACAAGGTTCAGTGACTATCAAAGAATGTTATTATACAGGTTATGATGTTCCTCTATCCATTCACTCTTTTAACGGTTTTTTCAATTTTCAGAATAACTATCTAACAGGAAATAATATTTGGATATCAGCGCATTCGTCACAAAATTTAGTATTCGAGGATAATACTATTTTTGAGTCTAATAGTACAAGAATCCCAAAAAGTGGTGGTATTGTATTTTCTTCTATTGAAAACAGCATTATTAGAAATAATATTATCACTAAAGATCTCTCCTTAGTTGAAAATAATGTACTTCATAAAGATAATGGACTAGGTATATCTATTGAGAGTAGTACTAATATAACGGTTAATAATAACCGATTACTTGATTGTAACTTTGGGTTAGTAGGCTCTTCAGAACTCTTTTATACATCTAATACCTTTTTTAATAATACAGTCAATAACCTAAAGGTTGAATTTATCATTAAACAAAAAGATGTTGAATTATCTGGTTCTTATGGGCAATTACTTATTTTTTATTCTCAAAATGTAGACATTTTCAAGCTAGAGAACACAAATCAGAATGTTGGTTTAGTTATAGCTTATAGTTCTGACATAAAAATTAGAGAAAATACTTTTTCCAACACTAAATTTAAACAATTGGATATAAAGTATAGTTCAAAAATTCAAATTTATAATAATGTTTTTTCTAACTGTACTGAATCAGCATTAGTTATATCTTCTTCTACTACAGCCTACTATTTCATTAGCAATAACACTTTTAATTCCAATTATATAGCTTTAGAAATTTCTTCTATAAACTCACTCCATACTAACAACTATATGACTATAACTTACAATAATTTCACTTACTCAGAATTATATGCTATTGCAATTAGCCATTCTTTTGCCCAAATATATCACAACAACTTCTTCTATAATAACAAAACGGGTGGTAGTCAATGTTATGTCAAAGGTAGTTCAGAATCTATACAATTTTATAATACTCAAAGTGCTATAGGAAATTATTGGAGCGATTACAAAGGAAATCCACCTTATCATGTTTACACTTATAGAGAGCTATCAGGAGATGAAAACTCTATATATGACCTGTTTCCCAGTGATAAGGTTCTAGCTCATTTTAGAGGAAAATTTATCCCTCCATGGGAAGAAACAACAAAAACTACATCCAATCAATTTTTACCTATAATCTTTACAATACTGCCAATTTATATTTTAGAAAAAAGAAAATGTAAAAAATTTGCTAAAATCTGATGAGAGTTAAAAGTGAAACTGAAAGAAAACTACAATAATAAAAAATACATACCACCACTTTACACAGTGCTATTTTTGGCTATGATACCGATATTCCTAGCACCTATATTAGACACAGATTGCTCTGAACCGTTGAACAATATATACCAACAGGCAATTTTAAACAATTCAGTGTCAATCTAAGATATTATTGTCCTATTGAACAAAGATATATATCAAGTTCTTCTTCTGTAGGTTATAAGGTCATTGAATCGCCACAAGTGCCTAATTATGATATTAAACTTGGGTCAACGAATAACGGAGATTTTCTTAGTGCTTACGATAACAATGTCAAAGGTCAGGTCAATGTCAATCTGAGAGTGGATTCTAGCAAATCTATAGATATTGAAATGAAACATAAAAATTCTAATGATTGGATTCCTATCAAAACACTGACAAAAACTTTCTCTGGTCTAGGTAACAATTATAATATTAAAATAAATCTTCAAACGGAAATATTAGATTCAGATACAGATTATGGCTATCAATTAAAGGATGAGTTCCTCTATGAAACATTAAAATTTAAATTTACGAATAATTTTGATTACGGCGGGAATAGCTATTCTAAGTCTATAACTTTAGATTGCAGAATTTTATGGGATCGAGCAGAGATTAGAATACAGCTATTCAGTATATGGTCAGGAGATGATACAGACTGGAACTTTCCATTCTTTTTCGAAGGGGATTTAGAATTGTATTTTAAATATTACCGATATTCCAAGTACAGTCGTTATTATGAGGACATTCCAGAGGAGTTTATACCATCTGGTGAGCATCTAATGCATACAACAGGGATTAATGAAATTCCTCAGAAGAAAGAAATTGTATTAAGTAATTATAACTGGAATTCAGGTGATTTAAATAGAAAATATAATATACTTAGAAACGGATATATAGAAATACAATTATGGGGAGAGGATGCAGTTGCATGGGCGCCTGATGATCATAGGACTAATTTTAGAGTGGAGTTATCATCACTAATGAATCCAACACTAGGTCATATACAACTTTACATGGAACCTGGTAGTGATGCTTATAGCGGTAATCAGGATGGAATAATATGGAAAACAATTCAAATTGAAAATAAAAATATTAAATATCCCTCATGGTTTAGAGGAGTAAGAATTACAATATTAGATATTTCGGTATTCTAATTTAGTTTCTCTAAATCATTTCTCCTTTTTTTGATAAACGCAAAGGAAAGCGATTATATTAAAATGTTACAAAAAACAGTAACATTTAAAGTTTTTTTACAGAATCAACAAGTCCAAAGAATAAATAGGGATAGTAAACACAAAATATTAAATATCCTTTTACTTTAAAATATTTAAATGACAGTAAAAACTAATATTTATGTGGTGTCATTTTTGATAGTATTAGTCATGGGGATAAGTTTTTCAGTTTCTAATAATATTGAGGATAATAAATTTTTTAACGCAAACACTGAAAACTATGAATTTTCTCGCATGGATTTTGATGAGAGAAAATTAGAGTATAAAAGAATTGACAAAAGTTACCTTAAAAATAGTAATTCTACAGAAATCTTCATTGATAATGAAAATGATTTTGCAAAATATGGTTTTTCAGGTGAAGGAATAATAAGTAGTCCTTACCTTCTGGAGAATAGAACATTAAACAGCTTTTTTATTACAAATATCACAACTTATTTTACAATCAGAAATTGCTTTTTTGTAAATTATGACATAGAGAATATAAATTTGAGTTATTCAGATGTTAGTGAATATGTTTACTATCCAAGAATTCTATTACAAATATATGGTTACAATGGTGGTCAAGCTAAAATTGAAAACAACACTTTCTTTTCATCGAATTTTCGTGCTGTTCGTATAGGTGAAAGTGATGGTATGATATCTTTCAAAGATAACTTCGTTTTTACTAGTCTTTCGTCTAGCAGTTTTTTTTGTATATCTTCTTCAAATATTGATGTCAGTAACAATCTATTTAACGTTAATAATACTGCCTTAGTTTTTAATAGTGTTGGAAATAGTAAAATCATAAATAACTCCATCCATAGTCATTATGGTCAGAATATTGGAATTGATATCGATCAATTGAGTCAAGAATTAGAGATTAAAAAAAACGAATTAGTTAATAACACTTTCAGAATAATTGGTTTTAAAGAATCACTTCTAACAATGAATATAGAACTAAATTACGTTGATTTTAAACCATTAGGATACTTTATTGATAAAAAGAACATAGTTATTACGGGTGAATATGGACAAATAGTGATGTACTATTGCGAGAATATCAAATTTATAGACGTCTCTATTCTGAATAGTTCTGCAGGGATGAAGATTTCAATGTCTAGTTACTTAAAAATTTACAACAGTAACTTCCAGAATATAGCCACTTCAGCGGTTGACATAAGTACAAGCCAATACTTACATATTGCCAATAACTCTTTATCAAACAATCACATTGGGTTAAATATAGGGAGTTGTGACAAAGTGAAAATAGACCATAACAACTTTATAGAGATGAGGAGTTATGCACTCTCTTTGGTTGGTAACGACTATAACTTTGTAATTGACAGCAATAATTTTCTGAGCAACAACCTAAACGGAGACTATCAATGTCGAGTATTAGATGAATTTTCATTATTCTATAATTTAGAATCAGCTACAGGAAATTATTGGAGCGATTTTCTAGGAGAATATCCTTATCTAGTATATCAAGATGAGATAAGTGGTGAAACGTATTCAATTTATGATCTGTATCCAAGCTCGACTCTCTTTGAAATGTTCAAAGGAACATTTATCACGCCTTGGGAAGAATCAACAAAGACTACCTCTAACCAACTTCTACCCATAGTCCTTACAATTATGATAATGTATACTTTAGAAAAGAGAAGAAAAAGAATAACACGCTCTAACATCGGGTAGAAACTGAATTTTTTTTTCAAATTGTTTACGTTTAATTTTTTATCTTCTTTTTATCTCTTACCCACTTTCTGTAACTACGTGTATATAAGAAGTTCATACCTTTTTGGCAATAGAAATTAGAAATATTTCCACTGGAAATTAAACTGTATAGTAGAGAGATAACAGAGTGTTCATTTAGAAGAATAGTTGTCTTTGGAATAGGTTTTAAATTCAGTTTACTATATAATGTTACATTTTTTAATCATCGTTAAAACAAATCATTTAAACGATAAGTTTTATTTAATATAGTTGTAAATCATTCAAATCGATAGTCAGTCCATTGTCAATACATATTAACGATTATTACATTTATTTGTAAACAGTGTAAATATCATTTATTTATTATACTTTTATCTTTCATCCGTTATACTTATAAACTGAAAAGCCATAATATTTAATGCTACTGTATAATGATGTAGAGCTACTCCGGTATTTTTGCATCAGAACAGTAAGTAATTAGACAGGAAATGAAAAAATGATAACAATAAATATGCGTGCAAAATTACTTTTAGCAATTTTGCTCTTTTCCGCAATTGGTGCAACAGCTGGTTTAAATTCTCTGGGGGTAAAAGCTGGAACTCCTGACACATATACTTATACTAGTATTATGACTGTTGGGCATGTTTTTAACTGGGAAATTTATGAAGCTGTTGAAGCAGACGAATATGGTTCCGTCAATGTTTTTAATGATGGTGATCAGTTAACTGGCGAAGTTGTAACGGTGCACAATTCTGGCCCTCATAATCATGATGTATCTGGTGCTTTAAACTTTACAGTTGAAGATTTAGACCTTACAGCTGGACAATGGCAATTTTTCGATGATAGGGCGTATGATGTTCCCTTTGTTATGCCTATAACTTATGATGATGGTTCAAGTACTCAATTCTACTTTAATGTCCTTTATGAAGAAGAAATAACTTCGGATGGGTCTTATGAAGAATTTTATGATAATGGTACTCATTACTTCCATCGCCAAATGTATTATGAAGTTAAGATGTATGAAGAAGAATTCTCTACTGGTAATTGGACTACTATATTCATTTATGATGATGAATATTATAACAATATGGTTGGTGAAATAAAGGAAGAAAGTTATATTCGCTATCATCTTTTAAGTGGAGTTCTTGATGAATTTCATTATTACTACAGAGATCAAACAGATATTCTTAACGAAGAGATTAAGTTTCACTTGAAATGGCAAGATGACTTTAAACCTGATGTTGGAGATGTTACTTCTGTTTCTTTCCATGACTCAGTCACTGGAGGATCAGAGTTTCATTGGAAGATTACCACATTAGAGTTTAATGAACACTTCCCCGCAGAAATGTTAGATAATATTACTTATGAAGTTAATGATATTATTAGCCTTTGGATCGAGGGAAATCTTCCTACAGATGCTGAAACAGTTCTTGATGGTTTTAATTATACAGAACAATTCTACTATCAAAGAAACTTCAACGAATTATCTGATTGGGAATATGAAGCACTCTATGAAATGCTATTCGTTAATATTCCTATTATGCCTACAACCCTCCATGTTCATGAAGGTGACGATGTTAGTTTCTTTGACATTGCTGAAGACTATTATAGTTACTTGATGCAGTTCAACAATCCTCCTTTCTATGAAGTAAGTTATAATTACACTTCTGAATTCTTTGAAGCTACTACCTTTACTCACACTCTTAATCATGATGGTCCCGATAATTTCACCATTACTATGATTTATGATGTTGAGACAGGTTTCTTAATCCACAGTGAGATTTACGCTGAAGGTTTAGATGAGGGTAATATCTATACAGGTCACATAATTGTTGAAAAAATGCCTGATTTTGTCGTTGATTTTGGTTCAATGGCTTCTGTTGCCTATCATCCTTCAATTCACCAGGGTACAGAACTTCATTGGAAGATTACTACATTCGATTTTGGTACTAATTTCCCCACAGAAATGTTAGATGACATCACTTTCGAATTAAATGACATTATTTCTGCATGGATTAATCACGATCTTCCTACTGACATTGAAATTGCTTTAGATTGGCAATATAGAGACTATTTCCACTACCTCAGAAACTTCCAAGATTTGACTGATTGGGAATATGATGCATTGTATGAAATGCTTTTCTTTGATGTGCCTGCTCCAGTTATTCCTCTTACTATCATTTGGAATAATGCTAGTGAAACAAGTCTTATTGAATTATTCCATGAATACTGGCAGAATAGAGAATTACTCAACAATGACTATCAGT
>CAZEQQ010000044.1:0-4765 GCA_964514425.1 uncultured archaeon | reverse complement strand
CAGTGGGTAGAATCTACTATGACAGCTGAATATTATCAGCTCGTAATGTACAAAATAAAGTATTCTAGTGAATCCTTTGATACTGAAGCTTTCACCAGTACCATGAGATTCGATTTAGAAACAGGTGTATTAATTCATAGTGAAGTTGTGTTTGAAGCTACTTTTGGTGAGGATATCATTAATGCTCATCTTGTTGTTGAAAAGCTTCCCGACTTTGTTATGGACTTTGCATCTATGGATCATGTGATCTTCCACGATTCTATTGTTACAGGAACTGAATTTAACTGGAAATTCACTAATTTAGAATACAGTCCAAACTTCCCACAAGAGTGGAAGGACGATTTTGGTTTTACTACTGGAGACATTATTACTATTAAACTCACAGATAATCCTCCTACTGACATTGAGACAGCCTTAGATTGGGATTATGGATACATCTTTGAAATCTTAAGAAATGGAGTACTAATGAGCGAGGAAGATATGGAACATCTTCAAGTAATTTTCCCAATGATACCAATCGTTCCCACAACCATTGTATGGGATGATAGTGAGGAAACTAGTCTCTTTGAATTATTCTATGAATATTGGCAATATAGAGAAGTATTCAATAATGACTACCAATGGTTTGACTCAACATTAACCACGGAATACCTTGAACTTGTAGAGTACCATTATTATGAACATGAAGATGGTTCTTCTGAAGCCTTTACACACACCTTTAGATTTGACCTTGAAACAGGAGTAATGATTTATAGCAATGTTGAATACGATGGTTATTATGACGGAGAATGGATGAGTGTTTCTATGACTGTAGAACTCACTGATGAAGAATACACCCCTCCTGATGATGACGACGATTCTAACGGTGACGATGATGGTGATGATGATTTAGCTATTGATCTCTCATTCAATTGGTTATTCACTGTTTTGGCAATAAGTTTCATTGGTGTTGCAAGCATTAGTTTAAGAAGAAAATAACTATTTTCTTCCTTTTCTTTCTTTTTTCTTTTTAGGTTTCTTTTAATTCTTGGAATGAATTTCTCATTTCTTCTGTAAATTCTACTGCTTGTTGAGAGTATTCTTCTACATCTTTTTTAGATTACTACTAATGGCTTGTGATTGCAATCTAACTTAGCATTTAGCAATTTGGATAGAATTTTGATGAATTTCGTTTCAACCTTCCCTGATTTAACGATTTTCAGTCCGAAGATTGTAACTAATCCACTATGAGTTTCTGATATTTCTCCAAAAAATAGCAATAAAGTTTGAACGGACATAAAAAAAGCATAGTATGATCAGCTTATTGAATCATCGCACATTCTTTCATCAAATAAAATCTTTGCACTTTAGTATTATCGTACTATTATTCTCTTCTTTTCGCAGATAATATTTTGCTTTACATGAAACACTATCTAAAAGACATTGCTGTTGCGGTCAGATAAAAAAGAATGGTGAAAAAACTCTTTTCACCGAATTTTTGTTATTAGCTTTATTCATCAATAGGAGGTAATATTTCTTCTATTTCGTCATCTAGTTCTTTTCCAGTAGTTTTTATGAATAGCACTAATATAAATGCCAAGATAAAGAATAATACTGCTATGCTGAACATAAACTTATATTGTTCGCCTATATTTACTCCTTCTGATAATTTTGCTGCATCAAGTATCAAGGCTACTCCAACGGGTCCAGCTATTGCGGCCATTGATGAGAAGAAATAATATAATCCTGTTCCCGTCCCTATATTCTTTCCAGCTAATTCCCAGACGATAACAATACTATTTATGTTTACCATCGCCCATCCGATTCCTCCAAAGAAGAAACATATCATGTTAATTATAGCCATGTAGGGAACATTCATGCCCAGACCGGGTATTATAATGCGTTCCATCAATGCGGGAATGTTTATTAGTGCTAATACAGCTACAACAGCTAGAACTATTATTAAAATTGATAATCCTCCTAATATTGTTTGTTTTCTACCTATTTTCTTCGCTAGTATTCCTGCAGGTAAAGCAAAGATAATGAAAGTTAGCATAAACACTCCTAGCACATAACTTGCCTCCCATGCTTCTATTTCCAATACATTTACTGCATAAAGCGAGAAGAATGTTTCTATGATGTTATAACCAATGAACCATGCTAGAACTGCAAATAGTATAAACACCATGCTTTTATCTTTAGTTTCGAAAAAGAACAACTTTATTGCAGGTATAATTCTCAATTTTTCATCTTTTTCATCAATTACTTCTATTTTTTCAACTTCTTTAGGTTCTTTAATACTAATGTAAAGAATGAATAAAGTTAAAATTAAAATTATTCCTACAAACACAAAAGCGAAGATTGGGTTAATCCTATATAATGCTGGTGTGCCAAACAATCCTAGTAGTCCACCTACACCTCCTAATAAGTTTATTATTCCATTTCCTCTACTTCTATACATTTTCGGTACAATATCGGGCATTAATGATACAACAGGAGATCTGTAAAGAGCCATACTAATATTAAAACCACCAATTACAAGCAATAACAATATGAAACCTAACAGATATTCACCAGCGAAAACTACTGGTCCAAAAAACGCTAGTAGAACAAAAAACATTGCACCTAGTGGGATACCTACCACTACATAAGGCATTCTTCGCCCATATTTGTTAGGTCCATATTTTGTCCATGTATGATCACTTCTATTTCCAATATATGGTTGTATGAGAACTGCAGCTATGTTATCTAAAACCATTATTATTGCAATAATTGTTGTTTCTAACCTAAGGTCTCCCCATATGTTACGTAAATAACTCTCAAGATAAACTGGAATATAGACATTATACATACTCCAAGTTATGGCGGTAGTGAAAAATCCTAATCCTATTACGATTGTAAAGAGATATGAGAATCCTTTCCCTTCTCTTGCTTCGTAAAATTTTGTCATAGTATTACCAAAACGAGACATAACTTGTTGAAAATAACTATCTTTTTAACTTTATCTCAAAGGAAAGTTCCTACTATCTCTCCTCTTTCTTAATCTTTACAATTTCTTTCTATTTTCTTTTTTATTCTCTTTACCAAACACAACAGTTATATATCGATAAAATTCGATATGAAATGAAGCCATAGGTGTACAAAAGATGATGGATACTATAATAGAAACTATAATAAAAATGCTTTTAGGAGGGCTATTTTCATTAGCGGATTATCTTTCGTTACATGTTCTTTTATGTCTAATACCTGCTTTTTTCATTGCTGGAGCAATGGTTGTATTTATTCCACAAGACATAATTGTCAAATACATGGGAAAAGATAGTCCAAGATATATTGCATATCCTGTAGCCTCAATATCAGGATTACTATTAGCAGTATGTTCTTGTACTGTGTTACCATTATTCGCGGGTATAAAGAAAAAAGGTGCAGGTTTAGGTCCAGCCATGACTTTTCTTTTCGCTGCGCCAGCTATTAATATATTAGCAATCACATATACTGGTGTATTAATAGGAATGGACATTGCAATAAGTAGAGCTGTTTTAGCTATTGTGTTTTCAATAATTATTGGATTGTTAATGGAATTTATTTTTAGAGAAAAAAAGACAGTAGAAAATAAAATGAAAGAAGATATAATCGAGGAGGGTTCTTCAACTAAACTTAATGATACAAAAGACGAAAGGGTTAATTTAGAGAGTAAAGAGAAAGAACGATCAGTTAACTGGAACAAAGCAGCACAGATTTCATTAGTTTCTATCTTTTTAGTGATTAGTGTTTCATTAGCTGTTTTAAACGAAGGATTACTATTGAGATTAGGCATCGTTAGAATAGTTCTTGTTCAATCTATTATTTGGGGAATAGGAATAGTATTACTTATTACTTCTATGCTTTTTATTAAAAATATCACTCTAAACATTTTTTTGGGTTTACTTTATTTCCTATTTACGGGTACATCACAAATAAGTTATTTCGATGCCCCACCTAATGAGGTAAGTGAATCAGCGCTCAATCGTTCATTAGAGTATTTTTTGTCTGAATCCTATAAAGTTGAACTTCTTAATATGATAATGAAAGCGGTTTTAGCTATTGTTGTTGTAATAATAATTGCAATCTACTCGTTTAAAAAATTAAAAAGAGAGGATTTAAGATATTGGATGGAGGAAACGTGGGATTTTGTCAAAAAAATTTTTCCAATATTGATATTAGGTGTTTTTTTGGCAGGATTTATTGGTGTTTTAATTCCTAAAGAACTAATTCAAAGTTTAGTTGGTAGAAATACTGTTGTTGCTAATTTCATAGGTGCAGCATTTGGTATTATAGCATATTTTCCTACCTTACTTGAAGTTCCTATCGCTCGATTATTTTTAGACTTAGGAATGGCTCGTGGAGTTTTGCTTACTTATCTTTTAGCTGATCCTGAATTATCCATTCAAAGTATATTAGTGACAAGGAGATTTATAGGTAATGGAAAAACTGCGGTTTATGTGGGATTAGTGACAATCTTTACAGTTCTCGCGGGATTACTGTTTGGTTTGTTAATTGCTAATGAAGGTATTGCCTTCATTTAGATTTATTTTTTTCAGATTTGAGAGCTAAATAAGAAAAATATTGCTCCTCCGATCCATGTGGGTAGTAATAAGTTATCCAAAAATTTTACACACAGAGCTTCTACAATTGTTCCAATACCTGCAATTAAAAGAATCAAACCTAAGTTTCGCGTAGTGTAAAAAGGGAATGAATAAAGTAAAGAAACAATTAGAAGTGAGAGTAATAATCCAACAAATACTGC
>CAZEQQ010000043.1:0-11780 GCA_964514425.1 uncultured archaeon | reverse complement strand
CACTCTTGGAGCTACCAGAATATGAAACGTGGAATAATTAGATATTTTGTAGCATTAGGCGCTCCTACAGGAAGAAAAACAACACAAGATTTAATCATTCCAGCTTGGATTTATAAAAAGAAAAAGCTACAGGAAGAATTTTTTGCTTCTCTCTTGGGAAGTGAATTAGGGGTTCCTAAAGTACATATTAAGAGAACAAGATTACAAACATTAGATTTCGCTATAACAGCTGAACCGCGATATAGTGACAATAGATATGAGTTCATTACAAGAGTTAAGGACTTTTTTGAATCTAAAGGAATAAAATGCAGTGAAATAAAAACTTCAAAAATTAAAAACAGTGAAAAACTGAAATTTAGACTACTGGTTTCAACAAAATACTCCAATTATTCACAGTTCGTTGAGAAAATCAGATTAAACTATTGTAGCTATAAAACAGAAAAACTTCAAAACACATTGAAAGAATTTAGAAAAGTGAAATATTCCCGATATAATGAATTAATTGAGAAAGGATATGGAGCAGAGAATGCTATGAAATTATTACAACTTGAACCTAAAGATCTGTATAACATTATAACGGAGGAAGAAAATCTATGAACACTACACCTAAAAAAGTTACTAAAGTTTCAATAAAAAAGGTTGAAAATGAAAAAGTCTACAATGTAACCACAAGTCAAGGAAAAGTTTTTGTTAATAATGTTCTTGCTTCTAACTCTGGAGGGCTTGGTACTCCTCCTCATGAGCGTGTGGAAGCAGGACAGATACATAAGTCTCATAATGGTGTATTATATTGTGATGAGATCGGAACGTTAGAGATGAGAACACAGCAGAAGTTATTGACAGCAATGCAAGATGGTAAGCTTAGCATTACAGGTCAATCAGAGTTATCTTCAGGTGCGATGGTGAGATCCGAACCTGTTCCTTGTAAATTTGTGTTAATAGCTGCAGGGAATCTGGAAACAACAAGAAATATGCATCCTGCTCTTAGGTCTAGAATTCAAGGGATGGGGTATGAAGTGTATATGACTGATACAATGTCCGATACTATTGAAAATAGAAGAAAATTAGCCCGATTTGTGGCTCAAGAGGTCTCTAAAGAGAAAGGAAAGATTCCTCATTTCTCTAAAGATGCTGTAGAAGAAGTTATCTACGAAGCTCAAAGGAGAGCAGACAGAAAAGGACATTTAACTTTGAGATTAAGAGAATTAGGAGGGTTAATTCGTGCAGCAGGGGACTTAGGTTTAGAAAGAGGGGAAAAACTGGTTACCGCTGAAACAGTGAGAGCAGCAAAAGCCTTAGCTCGTACGTTGGAAAATCAAATTAGTGATTCTTACGTTGATCAAAGGAAACAATATAAAATCATTGAAATAGAAGGTGCAAAAGTAGGAAGAGTGAACGGATTAGCAGTAATAAATCAACGTTCAGGAATAGTAATGGCAATAGAAGCAGAAGTTGTTCCCGCTTTCAGTCAAAGTGAAGGAAAAATCATCGCCACAGGGCAATTAAGAATAATAGCAAGAGAGGCTGTTCAAAATATCTCTGCCATATTGAAAAAGTATGTAGGAAAAGACATAACCAGTTTTGACTATCATATTCAGTTTGTAGGCGCATATTCAGGAGTAGAAGGAGATAGTGCAAGTATATCAATAGCCACGGCAGTAATATCAGCAATAGAAAAAGTGCCAATAAGACAAGATGTGGCAATGACAGGAAGCTTAACGGTAAGAGGAATGGTTATGCCTATAGGTGGAGTGACAGCAAAAATAGAAGCAGCAGTAGAAGCAGGAATGAAAAGGGTAATTATACCGATACAAAATGTAGCTGATATTAAAATAGAAGAACAATACAAAGATAAAGTAGAAATCATAGCAGCATCGACATTTAGTGAGGTACTAAAAGCTGCTTTACCAGACGAATACCATTATATCGTGGAGAAATATGACACAAAATCTAAAGACAAACTCGAATTACCAAATGCCAAAAATGGAGCACTGTGAAAACAATGGCAATTTCGGGGTATTTTTTTTATTACTGTGGAATAACTGTACAACCAAACGATGAAGAACAATATGACGAATTGAACGACTTTGATATTTATGTGCACCTATGCCAAGAGGAAATAAAGGCAAAGGAACCAAAAAGAGAACCATTTTTAGAAACTACTTATTATTCTCCTACATGGGCAGAAATAAATTTTCGTTTCAAAGTATCATATAGGGACGGAACAGAAGATATTTATCGGTATATAGATCTGGTAAAAGAGGAAATAGAAACCACATTAAATGTAATAATTATAGATTTCCAACTAGAACACATATCTTAACTTTCCAATAATTTTCCATCTATGGTTAAAAAGAAAAAAGGAAGAGGGAAGAAAAAAAGCCTTTAGGACATAATAACATATTGTGTATGTCCACATTTATTACATTGACGTTGAAGAGATACACGTAAGACTTCAGTAAGTGTACCTGAACGTTTAATTAGCTCTGTACCACATTTAGGGCAAAGAGTATGATTGAACTCGTGGCTAGGGATATCGTCAAGATAAACATGTTTTAGACCCATTTCTAAGGCTAAATGATAAGCTTGTTCGAGGTCTTCTCTTTTCGTAGGCATTAAATTACTGGTTCTATATGTAGGCGCAAGTCTGATAAGATGTAAAGGAACTTCAGGGTGAAGTTCTGTTGCGATCCATTTAGCAATAACACCAACTGAAGAAAGGTCATTACCAATTTCAGGGTGAACTACAAAAGAAAGTTCAACGTGTTTTTCATTGTCGTAAAGGAGCTTAGTAATCTTTTTCACGTGCTCAAAAGAACCACGTTTGCATGTATTTTCATATCCCTCATCATCAGCTGCTTTGATTTCTATCATAAACGCGTCAATATAAGGAATAACTTCTTTGATAGGTTCTTCATTGAAGTACGCATTTGTACGAATAAGAACTCTCATATTCTTTGACTTAGCAACTTTAACTGTATCACGTACAAATTCAAAAGCAAGTAAAGGCTCAGCATTACCAAAACAGAGTACACGAGAACCAGAAGCCATACCAAAAGCAACAATATTTTCAGGAGTATATTTCTTTCCGCTCAGCTTTTCAGGCTCAATTTGTGCTTTATCAACATCAAGACAATAGCCACAATCAAGATTACAATTGTAAGTGGTAAAAGTCTGAACACGAGAATTGGGGAAAAAGTGATAAACGTGTTGTTTCTCAATCATATCAATTTTGAAGGTAGAATAACCATAGATAAGGGAGTAAAGTTTTCCTGCGATATTCATACGTCCTTTGCAAAGCCCTTTAGTGCTGGGACCAAGTTGACATTCAAGAGGGCAAAGATGACACTGAAGAAGTTGTTCTTCTTCATTTAAAACTTCATAATAATCTGCTTCAGTTAATAATTGAGTCATTTCTAAATCAAAATGAGTTTCACATTATTAAATTTTATTAAAGGGTAAATAAAAAAAGAAAAAGAAATAAGAGAAAAATAAAAAAATAAGGATGAGAAGAAAAGAATATGTGGTGGTTTTTAAGAAAAGATGCCATAGAAATATGGCAACAAGAAGAGATGAAAGGGGAACTTGAAACATATAAAGGGATTTACGAAGGAAAAAAGTTACCTCGATATAAATTAGCAAAATTGTTTTATGTTGAAATTGAACAAAAGCAAAAAGAAGAAGAGTTTAACATCCCAGAAGAATGGAAGAAACATGAGGAAGAAGGGAAGAAATTTAGAGAATGGATCAAAGAGAACCAAGAGAAAACATTGAAAGAAGTGGAAGAAGCAGTATTTAATGAAATAGAACAAGAAAAAATAAAAAATAACAATTATCTGAAAAGAAAAATAAGATTAGCAAGAGAACTGCTAAAAAGTTGTGAATTCTGCGAAAATAGGTGTAAAGTGAATAGAGAAAAAGGAGAAAAAGGGAGATGTGGAGTAGATGGAAAAAGCTATCTTTCAAGCATGTTTATACATATGGGAGAAGAAGCACCAATAATACCTTCAGGAACACTCTTCTTCTACGGGTGTACAATGAAATGTGTTTTCTGTCAAAATTATGACATATCACAAGAATATTCTTTGGGTATGATTAAAGGAACAGAAGTAACAGGAAAAGAATTAGCACAGATATATAATGAAGTAAAAATACAAGGAGGAAGAAATATTAATTATGTAGGAGGTGACCCTACCCCTAACATTCATACAATTTTAGAATCGTTAGAGATAACAGAGATACATTTACCGTTATTGTGGAACAGTAACATGTACCTAACAAAAGAAGGAATGAAATTAATAGTAGATATAATGGATATATGGTTACCAGATATGAAGTATGGAAATAATCTATGTGGAGAGAAATATTCGTTAGTTAAGAACTATTGGGAAATATTGAAAAGAAACATGAAAATGATAGAGGAAAAAGGCAGTAAAGAATATATCATAAGACACCTAGTTATGCCAGAGCATATAGAATGTTGTTCAAAGACAATAATAACGTGGGTAAAAGATGAACTGGAAAAACCATTAATGAACATAATGGGACAATATAGACCAGAATATTTAGTACAAAGAAAAAGAGATGAATACCAAGAAATAGCTAGAATGCCAACACGAGAAGAAATGAACAAAGCGCAAGAATTTGCAGAAGAAAGAGGAATAAAATGGAAAAGTCTCTCGTAATTTATCGGTAAGAAAACATAATTTAGCCGATGTTACTAAAGAAACCTTTTTGTGCTATTTTTCGTGTACTATTTTAATTACAAAACAAAATTGTGATGTAGCAAAGCAAATCCTTTTTTATAAACAAAGAAAGAAAATTCGAAAAAGGAAAAAACAACCTTAGAAGGGGTTATTATATGGTCATTGAAGAGTTACAAAAAGCATATGAAGACATTCCAGATGGTGTTGCTATAATTGATAAAGAGGGGAGATTCATTTATGCTAACCAAAGTTGTTCGAAAATATTTGGGTATGAAATAGAAGACTTATTGTATAGAAAACGTTTTGGAGATTTATTTAGCCCAATTTACATAGATAACCCTGCAGAAAATAATTACCTTTCTTATACTGAATACGATTTAATACATAAATCAGGAAATATTATTTCAGTAGCACTAACAGTTACTCCTATAAAATGCTCCCCTCTTAAACTTGCAATATTTAGAGATATGAAAGACATAAACAATGCAAAAAAAGAAGGATTAAATCAGATCATCTCATTTGCAGAAAAAAATATTGCTTTAGTAAAATATGGGTTTGATAAACTAGGGCCCGCACCAGAAGTGTTAGTAGATGGAAGTTTTATCCAAAAAAGCGAACACTTTTTACATAAGATAGGTGTGCACTATCTTACTACATTACAGAGCGCAGCTGGATTATATGGACCTTTACCCGTTTTAGATTTCATTGATTATTTAGCTGTAGTTTATAACTATAAAGAGGAAGAAAAGAATCTAAAAACCTCACAAAATTATTATGATGAAAGATTTGATGGAAAAAGACCTGCATGTATTGTAATAATATTTCACAAAGTATTAGAATCTTTAGTAGTAGACAGAAAAAGATTATTGGATTTATTCGAACAAACATTGACAAAAAGAGAATATAAAGAAGGATCTGTAGAAATATATGAAAAAATGTTAAAAGAAATAAAAAAGAAACTTCTAATTGGCTCTTTGGATGTAAGGGGAGATGATACTGTAGAGAAAAAATTACACGCAATTAACCAAATGTCAAGAGGATATCAGAACTTTACTTCAATAGATGAGATATTTGAAAAAGTAGGCGTATTAATAGAAAAAGTGCTAAAATATGACCGGTTCACAGCATGGTATATTGATAGGACAATTATGGGATTCAAATTATTGTTACAAAAGGGATACAAACCAGAGGTCATAGAAAAAATACAATTAAAAATTACAGATAGGTCAATTGTGTCAAAAACAGCAAGATTAGGAGCAACAATAAATCTAGCAAACGTAAAAGATGATCCTGAATATCTTGAAGTAAACACAGATATAAAATCTGAATTAGCAGTGCCAATATTGTCTCCTACAACAAAAGTAGTAATAGGAGTGTTAAACGCAGAATCAACAATAGAAGGGACTTATAATGCTGAAGATGAAATAATCTTAGAAGCATTAGCAGAAAAAATAGCACAATTTGTGCATATTGAAGAAACAAATAGCAGATTTTTAGCTATGCACAATTTATTATATGAAATAAATAGCGAAGAAATAAGCGAATTAGAAGATATTTTTAGGTATGTAGTAGACTTTGTTGATGCAACATTCAACTACAAATTGTTTGCAATATTACTAATAAATAAAGAAACAAACGAGCTAGAGATGAAGGTACATCGAGGATATGAGGATCCAACAATTTCAGAATTCAAAGTAACAATAGACACCAAAAAAAGTTTTGTAGCAAAGTGTGCAAGGGAAAATAGAACCCTCAATGAAGGTGATGTACGGAAAGTTGACTGCTATTATGAAGGAGATAGTAATGTATTGAGTGAGTTAGCTGTGCCAATAACACTGGATAATGAAGTTATTGGAGTAATAAATGTAGAAAGCACAATGGTAGATGGATTCTCAAATATCGATGAAAGATTATTAGAGATGTTAAGTAAAATTCTAGTAATGACGATAAAAACAAAAATAAAATAGATAAGAAAGAGGGTAGATTCGTCATCCCTCAAGACCAAGAAAAAAAAGCAATAAGTTTGACTTTACTTTACTAATTCAGTTCTTCTAAAGTTTCAAAAAAGATTTTTACCTCTTCTTCGGTATTATAAAGATGAGTGGAAAGTTGGATCATACCATCAACATTTAATTGATTCAACAATAATTGGGCACAAAGACCACCACTACGAACAATAATATTTTTGAGATCTTCTAAAATGATAGCTGTATCGTGAATATCAAATGAAGAAGAGTAAAAAGAGAGAATAGGACCATGTTGAACATCTTCAACATCCAAAAGACGAGTGGAGGACATGTTGGTGAGACCAGAACGAAGTTGAGAATGAAGAAGTTTTTCATGGTGCTCAATCGTTTCTAAGCCAATAGAGGAAAGAATTTCTATACTTTTTGCTAAAGCTTGAATACTAGCAATATCAAGAATACCTGTTTCATATTTGGCAGAGTGATTAGAAAGAACATAATTATCTTGTTCCATACGTGCAATAGAACCACTACCAACAAGAATAGGGTCTAATGAAAGAGAAAGTTTAGATGAAAGAATTTGAAAAGCAGAACCAAGGGGACCTAAAGCACCAACAGAACCTGAAGAAAGAACCATATCCGGCATAATGTCATCAAAATGTATAGGATAATGACCAACAGCTTGATCAAGTGAAAGAATAAAATCAACATTATTATCCTTGCACACTTTAGTGAGACTCTGCCAATCACGCTTAATACCCAGTCCTAAAGTCAAAGCAGAGAGACAAACGACACGAGTAGAAGGGACAATAAGTTGATTAAGACGCTCAGCAAGGTCAGGTTCGTCAGTTAAAGAAAGGTAATCAACAGAACAATCAAAAGAACGAGAAGCACGGATTAGAGGAGCAATAAGGGAATGTTCTTCAAGTAAACTAGTTATAAAACGATCTCCTTTATTCCATTTTTGGCTGTAAAGATAGTTTAAAAGACCAGTTTCAGTACTAGGGAGAAAAGAAAGAAGAGAAGGAGGAACATTAAAGAAAGAAGAAATCTTTAAACGAGACTCACGAAGAGCTTTTTCAGCACAAATAGCAGCTTTGTGAGTACCACGAGAATTAAGACCGCAAAGAGCATGATAATAAGAAGAAAGAACATCAAAAGAGAGTGATGGAACCCTCCCTAAAGAAGCCGAATCAAAATAGATGGTGTCATCAGGGATAAGAAAATCATAACCAAAACGATTTACAGTCATCAAAAAAGAAAAAACAAAAGCAATTAAAAAGAATTGTCTAAGACAGAAAAAAGAATAACAAAAATCACAACAAGAAACGAGCAAAATAGTAAAACTAAAAGATAAATGACAAAAAGAGAAAATATGTAAAACGAATAGATCGAAAGACAGAAAGACAGACGGAAAGAACGAAAAACGAAAGAAAGACACCTAATAAATTCTTTCTTTTTCCATCTACTTTATTTACAATTACTTACTTTTGTAAAAGAAAGCTTCTTCTATCTTTTATATCTCAATATTGTTTCAGAATAACTTTTATAATATTACTAGTAAAATGTTATTAGATAAGAACATTGTTTGATTGATGTAAATGAGTAGAGAAGAGAGTAATGATTTAGAATCTATAATTAACAACCTTCCAGGAATGGTTTATAGAAGTTTGTATGATGATAAATGTACAGTAGATTATATGAGTGAACAATGTAAGACAATAACAGGTTATGATAAGAAAGATTTCATTGAAGAACCTGTTAGGATAAAATATGGAGACCTTATTTTAGAGGAAGATAAGGAGAGACTAATAAAAGGTTTAATTGAAGCATTAAACAACAAAACAATATACTCCTTAAGATATAGAATAAAAACAGCTAATGGAAAAATTAAATGGGTAATGGAGCAAGGAAAAGCAATTTATGATAAAGAGGGGAAAATAAAATATATTGAAGGTTATGTTACAGATGTTAGCGATTTAGCAACAACAGAAATGGAAATTGAGACATTAGTAGAAAGTAGTCAAGATGTAATATTTAGACTTAACCATGACACGATTATTTTTCATGTTAATCGTTCTGTTAAAAAGGAATTTGATCAATCTCCAGAAGATTTAGTAGGGAAAAAAATAGAAGTATTGAATATTCCTCAAAATGAAAAACAGAGGTTATTAGACCTCATAGAGGAAGTAAAAGAGAAGAAAGAAGTTGTAACATGGGAAATAAAAAAAGAAGATGAAACCCATAGTGCACAACTTATTCCTGAGCTCTCTTATCAACTTGATATCTTAAGATTTTTTCTGATTATTCGTAATATTACAGATTTTAAACAACTAAAAATAGAGTTAGAAGAAAGCAATCTTGAACTCAAGCATGAAGTAAGAAAACGTGCAGAAAATGAAAGAAAACTAAAGATTAAGAGTCAAGAACTGAATGAATTCGTGAGTTTTGTTAGTCATGACTTAAATAACGCCTTAGCAGTAATTGATGGATACATCAATCTTTATTTGGAGAAGGGAGATCTAGAATTGATTCATACAGCAAAAAAAAGGCTTCATCTCATTTCAGAGTTGATAGAAAAGAGCATTAAGATGGTTGAAATAGGGATGAAATTAACAATTGAAGAAAATGTAGAACTTGATTTACTGATTAATAAATTAGCATATGCAATAATTCCAAAAAATATCTCTTTTGTTATAGATAAAATTGACCCTGTTTCTTGTGATATTATAAAAATAAGCCAAGTTATTACGAATATCTTTGATAACGCGATAAAACATGGCAAACCTACAAATATCTGGGTAAAGCAACAATTAAATGAAACAGAAAAAAATATTGTTATTGGTAATGATGGAGAAAAAATAAGTAAAAAAGTCTTCCCCGCATTAAGTAATAAATCCTCAACTGATGATGGTTTAAAAGTTGGTTTGCCATTAATCAAAAAAATAATTGAATTACATGGATGGGATATATCAGTTGATTCTACTGACAAAAAGACAGAATTTAGGATTAAGATACCAATAAAGAAACAAGAATAAACACTTCATATCAACTACTCATAAAGAAACTCATAAAGAAGTGGGAAGGAGAGGTTAAAAAGATGTTAAAATTAGTAAATAGTCTTAAGGTTAAAAACAAAATTTAAAACATAAGAAAAATTAAGATAACTGATGACTAATAAACAGCTAGTAACAAAAGCGAAAGTGAGAAAAAAAGCCTATACTGTCTTAGAATCTTTAAACGATTTAATGAAGAGGATAGAGAAAGCACCCAACAGTATAGTCTATAATGAATTATGGATGATAAGAGCTGAATTAGAGTTACTAGTAGTAGAGTGTAAATACTTATTGGAAAAAGACAAGAAAGAGGAGTGGCAAAAAGAGTATGATAAGAAAAAAGAAGTAGGGAACAAAGAAAAAGCGAAAAAAATGATTAGAGAACAGATGAGATCAAAAGAGGAAATGAAAAAAGTCTTCGCTAAAGATTTTGAAGAAGGTTATAGACAACTATGGAAGTTAAAAGAAACCATCACTCTATCAATGAAAGCTTTTCCTTTGCCAAAATATAGAAAGATAGAAGGAGAATGGGTAAAAGAAAGAGAAAAAATATTTGAAATATGAGAAAAGAGAAGTTAATTACCACTTCCTCGCGGTAAGAAGATTTACCCCAAAATGAGGAAGAGTTCATGAGAAGAGGGATCTTTTTATTTGGTAGGATAAAAGCAAATGGGAATTAAACAATGCTTATTAAGGGAATAGAGAATAGAACAGCAAAGGTGAATAAATGGTATTAATGGATGAAGAAGATAAGAAAAAGATAAAAGAAGCATTTCAATTACAGCAATTCCTGTGTCCACATAGAGGAGGAATGAATTATCCTTGCGTTGTATGCAAGGAATGTAGAGATAGTGACTTAAAACAATATCCATTACAAAATGGAATGGTTGAGATAACAAAAAACTCAAGCTTAATATCATTACTAGTAGATCTAAAAGACCCATTTGACGACATGTTATTAATGAGGTTAAACAGAACATTAAATGAAGTAACCGGGGGAATAATACAAAAAGAACCAGAAATGGGTTTCTCGATAACATTTTATATAACCGACAATTTTCTGGAAAGAATACAGAACGTAGATAAAATAGTAGACTTCATATGGAAATTCCCACAAACTTTCCAAACAGAAACAATATCAGCAAAGTCAGTCATGAATAAATGGCAAAGAGACACATCAAAAAGACTCATAAGAGAAATGACAGTTATATTTTAATCTAACATAAGATTTGGAAAGAAAAAAATATAAAGTCGAACAAAAACATTGAACAAAAGAGTGCACAAGTAGTCTAGTGGTAGGACTGGAGCTTCCCAAGCTTCGAACTCGGGTTCGAAAAAACAAGAAAGAAATACTTGTTTCGAATATCCCGGCTTGTGCACCAAAAATATACAATAATTCTTTTTTGCTAACAATATTTAAAAAAGGAAAGAAGCAAAGAAAAGGGCTTATCTATGATATCCAACACTTTCCAAATCTGTGTATTCAGATTCAACATAAATTGAATCTTTCTTTATCGGTTTTGAAGCTTCAGAGTTACCGATCCAATAATGATATGGTTTGAAATTAGCAGCAGAAACAGCTTGACCAGATTTATCCATAACCAAAATAGCTAAACGCCCCACACCTTTTTCCAATTGTTCGATACTTTCAATAGCTGAAATAGCAGCTTCTTCAACGGTACTACCTTTAGATAATTCATTAACAGCCATTCGCGCTAAAGAAAGACGAATAGCAATCTCTCCAACACCAACACAAGTAGCAGCACCAAA
Source organism: uncultured archaeon (assembly GCA_964514425.1). GTDB lineage: Archaea > Asgardarchaeota > Heimdallarchaeia > Heimdallarchaeales > Heimdallarchaeaceae > CAZEQQ01. Next base: position 284 of record CAZEQQ010000043.1, on the reverse strand, counting down.
ACGATTATCTGCATAGTTACCTGAACCAATTAGGGCACTATCGCCAACACGACCAGGAAATTTGAAAGACAATCCACTGGTAGAAACACCACTGACAATATCGCCATTAAAATCTCGAGCGATGACATTAACGGTACCATGATTTTCACGAGCATATTTATCATACCAGCTCATAAGATCAGCGTCTTCTACTAATTTCTTGAAAGAAGAAAAATAACGATCTTTAAGTTTCATAGTGTCAGAAGTATCATAATCTTTTTGCACTATCCCTTTACCAGTAAGAA
>CAZEQQ010000042.1:0-11830 GCA_964514425.1 uncultured archaeon | reverse complement strand
AAAAGATTTCATTGTTAGACATCTCTCATTATTAGGCATTAACTGCACAGTTAGATTTAGAGAGGATTTTGATGAAAGCAAAAAAATAAAAGGTTCCTACTGGGTAATTGAGTTTCCAAATGGCTTCTTACAACGAATGATCACATGGAAAAAACCAAGAAAATCTAGACTTACGGGCTCTCGTAAACTTATGGTAACAAAAACAACAAAACTGGAAGGTGAAAAAACATTTTATGACTTTACTGTGCCATACTATCAAAATTATTTGGGTGGAAATACACAATTTATAACTGTACATAATACCGGTTTTGCTTTTAGTCGCATCAGACCAAAAAATGATTCTGTAAAAACAACTGGTGGAGTAGCTTGCTTTCCGTCAGACGTTAGAATTCATACAGATAAAGGATTATTAAAAATCAGTGATGTTTTTGAATACAGTGGATCTTTAAAGGCATTAACTCATAAAGGATTTTTACCTATTAGTAATAAATTTGATAATGGTGTCAATGAAATCTATGAGGTAACGACCTCGAATAAGTATAAGGTAAAGACTACAATTACACATAAATTTTTGACACTACAAAACAATGATTTAATACTCAAACCTTTATCTGACCTTAAAGAGGGCGATCATGTGTTCCTTTTTGGTAGTGCGCAAAAAGAGAATAGTCCAAATATGATGCTTTTGTTGTCAGAAAAAAGTGATATGAAATTAGAGTTGAACGAAGAACTTGCCTACCTATTAGGATTGGCATATGCTGATGGTAATATAATAAATGATGGTCGTCACTATCAGTTGAGAATCTCTTTACATATAAAACAGACAGAGATAATTAATAAAATTAAAGAAATTTGTAAAAGTGTGTTAAATTATGAAATAAAAATTCATGAAAGACCAGTATATAACAAAACAGAAGTCATTATCAACAGTAAACAATTCATTCAGTTATTAGAAGATAATGGTTTACTAAAGGATAAAAGTGAGATAGTTAAAATCCCAGATAAGATATTCACAAGTCCAATTAGTGTTGTTTGTTCGTTCATTGCAGGATATTTTGATGGAGATGGCACAGTATCCAAAAAAATTGGAAGAATAAGTGTAAAAACTATCTCGAAACAGATGTATGAAGATTTTTCTCTGTTAGTAACAAGGCTAGGTGTTTTAACAACTACAACCATATGTAAGAATATCTCTTTAAGCAGGAATAATAGAGTATCATACCGAGTAGAAATTCCTACTGCAAGATTTAAAGAAAGATTTTCACAGTTCATATCACCATATTCGATAAAACTAGGAAATTATAGTTTGAAAGAAGGAACAAATAACAGAATATTCTCTTTTCCTTTTAACATATTGACAAAGATAAATAATCCACAAGCTAGAGCTAAAATATCAAAAACAATCATTCCTTACAATGAAAAAGTCACATCAAGAAAAAACATCATAAGATTAATATCAGAAAAGGAAGAGTTTGGAATCTCTGATGATGAAGTCGCTCTACTGACGTTATTAGATAATTTATACCCAGTAAAAATCGAAAAAATTAAAAGAATTGGAGAGGATAGAGTATATAATATAGAAGTTGATGAAGTACACCGTCTTGTAGCAAATGGATTTTATGTTTCTAATTCAGGACCAATTAGTTTCATGGAAGTTTTCAATGCTGCAACAAATACTATAAAGCAAGGCGGATGTATTGCCTCTGAAAGTCTAATTCGAACCGATGCGGGTACTCATCCGTTAGGAGAGTTATTAAATTGTCCTCCTCTTAAAGATAATCCCACTCGTTCTTTAGTTTATGATGGGCAAGATTACAATCATGCTTACATTTCTATGGATAATAGCATAGCAGAAGTTTACAGAATAACTACTGATTTAGGAATTGAGATCAAGCCAACTTATAATCATCAGATAGCCACAATTGATGAAAATGGAAATATGGAATGGAAGGAGGCAGAAAGCCTCAAAATCGGAGATTGGTTAGTTGTATCTGTTGGAGGACACTCTGGTTCTGATGTTTCACTTCCTCCTATAAACAATCAACACTTTAATGCAAACCTAATATTAATGCCTGAAAAAGTTACAGTCAATTTAGCAGAGATTTTAGGTTTATACATGGCAGATGGATGTATTAGTACTGGAGGTAGAATAGTTTTTAGTATAGACAATAAAGATTCTGATTTAATTCAAAGAATTCAAGATTTAATGAAAACAACGTTCAATCTCTCTATAGGTGAGATTTATGATAAAGACACATATACCGATTTATTCTTTTATTCTCAAGACCTATGTAAATACTTTGAAACCATGAATTGGAAAAAAACATCATCATCTGATGCTTTTGTCCCAGATATAATCTTTAGATCATCATGTGAAGTAATAAGGAATTTCGTTAAAGGACTTTTTACTGGAGATGGAAATACCCACGAGGATGGCTATCTAAGATATTACTCTATCTCGAAAAAACTTGTTTATCAACTACAACAATTATTGCTTAGTATTGGCATTGTATCATCTATCAAAGTAAGTAAAAATAGAAAGAATAGTTTTGGTGATAAACCAATCTATATACTTTCCATAGTTTCTGAAAGGAGTTTAAAGATATTTAGGGAGGAAATTGGTTTTTCAGCAAAAAGAAAGATGGATATATTTCATAAGAGATTTCCAACAAAAGCTTTCGAATATGTGGATTGTATCCCCAATCAAGGATCAAGATTAAGAGCACACTACAAATATGTCGGAGCTGGCACCACCAAGAATAGAAAAACTAAAGGAGCAGATAGAGACTTTTACAGAGCGATACAACACTACATTACTGAAAGTGTTAATAGAAAAAGAAAACTGTCAAGGAAAAGATTACTTTACTTAATGGAAAAATTCTCTTTTTTGAAGGAAGATGAGGAATTAATTAAAATATCTGATTCAAGGTATTACTATACTCAAATCAGTTCAATTTCAAAAGAAAAAAGTAACACTATGGATATTGAAGTTTCTGGATCAAACAAGTTTGTTGCGAACGGAATACTTGTGCATAATCGCCGTCGTGGTGCGAATATGGGTATTTTAAGGGTTGATCATCCGGATATAATGGAGTTTATAACTAGTAAAGAGGATCAAACAAAGTTTACTAACTTCAACATTTCAGTAGCAGTTACAGAAGAATTCATGAAAGCAGTAGAGAAAGGTGAGGATTATGATTTAATTAATCCCAGAACACATAAGGTTGTGGGAAGACTAAATGCAAAAGAAGTTTTTACAAAAATAGTCGATTTAGCATGGAAAAATGGTGAACCGGGAATAGTCTTCATTGATAGAATTAATAAATCCAATCCTACCCCACAATTGGGTGAAATAGAAAGCACCAATCCTTGTGTTTCTGGAGACACATGGATTACTACATCTCATGGTGCAAAAAGAATCAGGGATATTATTGGTGAGCCTATTGAATTAATGCACCATATGGACTATCATCAAACGACAGCACATGGCTTCTTTGAAACTGGAGAGAAAACTGTATTTACTATTAAAACTCATAGAGGATATCAAATAGATGCTACAAGTAATCACTTGGTAGAAGTCATTTCTAAAAAATCTAGATATGACTTAGAAAAAGAGTGGAAACCCGTAGAATCTTTGAAAGAAGGAGACATGTTAGTCTTAACAAATAATCGTAGTATATCCTGGGAAAATGATAATGGCAGTTTCGAAGAAGGTTATCTATTAGGATGCCTTCTTGGCGACGGCTATATTTCCCCAGATGGAGCATCGTTATGTGTTTGGGGAGAAACAGACGGTTCAAAGAATATGCGTGATGAGATAGAAAAAATAGCTTTTTCATTACCCCATAGAGCCAATTTTACCGGGTTTAGAAAAGTGCACAATAGAGATGAATATCGTTTAGAATTAAAAGAAATAACGAATTTAGCTGAATGTTATGGTTTAATTCAAAAGCGTAAAGAGATCACAGATGCTATAGAAGAAGCAAGTTATAGTTTTTATCGTGGATTTATCAAAGGTTTGTTTGATTGTGATGGTTCTGTGCAAGGTACACAAAATAAGGGTATTTCAATCAGATTAGCTCAATCTAATCTTGCTACTATCCTCACAATACAAAGAATGTTGCATAGACTAGGTATTGTTTCGACTGTCAGAAAGTCAAGAGATGAACAAGAAAGACTTTTACCTGATGGTGAAGGTGGGCAAAAACTCTACCCAACTAAAACAAACTATGAATTAATCATTTCACAAGATAACATCGAGGTATACAATGAATTAATTGGATTTAATCATAGTGACAAACAGAATAAGTTAAACGCTCTTTTAAGTTCTTACAATCGAACTTTAAATAGAGAAAGATTTATTGCAAAAGTAGTTTCAATAACCAAGAAAGGTAAAGAAAAAGTCTATGATGTTCAAGTGCCAGGTAAAAATGCTTTCTCTGCAAATGGGATAAGCGTTCATAATTGTGGAGAACAACCTCTTCTCGCTTATGAATCTTGCAATTTGGGCTCAATTAACTTAAAGAAGCATATGAAAGATGGTCAATTAGATTTTCCTTCACTTGAAATTACCGTTCGTAAAGCAACCAGATTTTTAGATAATGTTATTGATAGAAATCGCTATATTCTCAAAGAAATTGAAGATATGACTAAAGGCAATAGGAAGATAGGTTTGGGTGTGATGGGGTTTGCCGATGTTTTAGTTATGTCAGGTATTCCCTATAATTCTGATAAAGCCCTTGATCTGGCAGATAAGGTAATGTCTTTCATCCAAAGAGTAGGACGAGATGAATCTAATAAAATTGCTAAAGTCAAAGGTAGTTTTCCCAATTTTGGTAAAAGTGTATTTAAAAACAAAATCGAAGGAACAAGAAATGCTACAATAACAACTATTGCACCAACAGGAACGATTTCTCTTATAGCAGGATGTTCTAGTGGTATCGAACCATTTTACGCTATAGCCTTTACTCGAAATGTATTAGGAGGTAAAAAACTCTTTGAGGTTAATCCTATCTTTGAAGAGATGCTTAAAGAAGAAGGTATTTATTCAGAAGAATTGTTAGAAAAAATTGCTTCTACCAACTCTATCCAAAAGATGGAAGAGATTCCAGAACACATCAAAAAAATATTTGTGACATCTCATGATATCACTCCAGAGTGGCACATACAGATCCAAGCAGCATTTCAGAAATATACTGACAATGCTACTTCAAAAACGATAAATTTTGCAGAATCAGCTTCCAAAGAAGATATAGCTAAAGCCTATATGCTTGCTTACAAAAAAGGTTGTAAAGGAGTGACAGTCTATCGTGATGGTTCAAGAAAGTATCAAGTTCTGTCAACAAAGAAACAAACACCAGAAAAACCAAAAACGGAAGAGATCACACAAAGAGGTCCTTCTTTGGAACCAAGAGAACGTTCTGATGTAACTTTTGGGCGAACACACAAAGTTCGTTCAGGTTGTGGTAATCTCTATGTTACCGTGAACCGTGATGAAAAAGGTGTCTGTGAGGTTTTTGTTAGTGTTGGTAAGTCAGGTGGATGTATAACAAGTCAAAGCGAAGCAATAGGTAGATTGATTTCTCTCTCATTGCGTTCAAATGTAGGATTAAAATCTATAGCTAAACAACTAGTGGGAATTCGTTGTCCCAATCCAAGTTTTTATAGAGGAAAAAGTATTCTCTCTTGTTCTGATGGTATAGCTTATGTTCTAGAACAATATATAGATGGAGAAAATATTGTAAAGGCTAATGGTACCTTATCCTGTCCTGAATGTAGCAGTAAAATGGAAATCGCAGAGGGATGCTACATTTGTAAATCTTGTGGGTATAGTAAATGCGATTAATGTCGCAATACATACCTTTTTTTTCCCTTACCATAAATGTTTTTAAAGTAAAGAATAAAATGTCAGTGGTAATTAATGCTATTTTGGTTTGATGCAGTCACAGCAAAAGAACCTTTGTTATTTAATGCAATAGCAAAGGAATTGGAAAAAGAAGGTCATGAAGTAGTGTTTACTTGTAGAGAATACGACTACGTAGTTTCACTTTTTCAATTATTAAATAGAGAAGTAGAAGTTTTAGGTAAACATGGAGGAGGGACTTTAGCAGGGAAGATGAGAGCTGGGGTAGAACGAATGCATCTGTTACTAGAATATATCACATCCTTAGACAGATTACCAGATTATCATATCGCTTTTGCATGTCCAGAATCAATAAGGGTTGCGTTTGGTTTAGCCATACCTGTATTATGTTTAAATGATTCACCGCATGCACGTGCTGTAGGAAAACTTACAGTACCATTGTCAAAATATTTGATTTTTAGTAAATCTATTCCAGAAGAAGAGTGGGTCAAATTAGGAGGAAGAAAAGAACAATTTGTGCCTTACAAAGGTATTGATGAAGTAGCATGGTTAAGGAATCATCAACCTGATGAGAAGGTCTTAGAAACGGTAAATTTGAAACCAAATGAGAATTTTATTGTAGCTAGACCAGAAGAGAGTAGTGCAGCATATCTTTTAGATAAAAAGATGATAGGAGATACAAAACTCGATATAATATTAAAAAAGATACTCCAAAACTATGATGGAAAAGTCATTGTTTTCCCTAGATACGAAACACAAAAAGTAAAAATGTGTCAAGAATTTGGAGATAGGATTATTATCCCGCCTAAAGCAGTTGACACTACTTCACTATATTATTTTGCAGACGTATGTATAACAGGAGGAGCAACTATGGCAAGAGAAGCAGCCGCAATGGGCACACCTTCAGTTTCTTATTTCCCCGAGCCTTTACCTGTTTTAGAAAATATCTCAAAAATAGGGATACCTCTCTATAATGAGTATACCGTAGAGGATGCCATAAAACGTGTTGAAAAATTATTGAAGAATAAAGAGTCGAAAGAAAAAAGAAGGGAAAAAGTAAATAAAATTCTTACAACGCTTGAATCTCCACATGAGCCAATAATGAAACTAATAAAAAATGCATAAAAACGGCATCTCTTAAGTTTTTGTACCGTAAGAGTTAGTAGGTAAAATCACGTTTATATTCTTTGCAAAAGATTTAATTTTGATTACCCAGATACCATTATGATACAAATGGTTTTTAGTTCTGAAAAAATGAAACAAATAAAACCTAGCTCGATACGAGAACTTTTTGCTAAAGCTGCTGGTGTTGAAGGTGTTATATCCTTAGGAATTGGAGCTCCAGATATACATGCGCCAGTAAAACTTCGTGAAGCTATGATAGAAGCAGTAGAAAAAGAATTTGACAATTATGATCAAACACCAGGAAATGTAGGTCTAAGAAATGCCATTGTTGAGAAATATAAAACAGAATATGGCATGGAATATGACCAAAATAATGGTACAATCATTACATCTGGTGGATGTCAACTTATCTATACAGCATTACAAACTTATGTGAATCATGGAGATGAAGTGTTGATTCAAGATCCTTGTTTTCTTACCTATGCTCAACAAATTGGTTTATCGGGAGGAAAACCAGTATGGATGGAATCGACAGAAGATTATAAAATCGATACAGAAAAGATTAAGGAAAAAATAACAGATAAAACAAGAATCATTATTTTGAATTTTCCTTCTAATCCTACAGGAGCTACGATGTCTAAAAAGGAGTTACAAGGTATAGTTGATTTGGCTGTAGACCATGATATGCTTATTCTTAGCGATGAAGTGTATGAATATTACTTATTTGATGATGAAAAACATGTGCATGTTGCATCATTAAATGGAGCATATGAACGAACAATAACAATGAACTCATTCTCAAAATCTTACTGTGTCCCAGGTTGGCGTATAGGATTTGGTGTAGGAGATACATCGTTGATTAAACCTGTTGTAGGCTACCACTCATTTGTCATAGCTAACGCTACAACACCTCAACAAGTAGCATTATCCAACTTTATTCTGACAAAAGAAGCAAAAGAGTTTGTTGAGTATGTTAAAAATATGTTTCAAGAAAGAAGAGATAAAATAGTAAAAGGTTTCAATTCTTTGGAAGGAATACATTGTCCAGTTCCAAAAGGAGCATTCTATTGTTTCCCAAAGATTACAGAATCAAAATATCCTGATGGAATAGAGTTTTCTAATAAGATATTTGATGAAGCAAAAGTCGTTCTTGTTCCAGGTATAGATTTTGGTCCAACAAGCGGTTCTGCCATACGAGCCAGTTTTGGTTCAGTAAGTGTAGAAAAGATAGACGAGGTCATTGAACGGTTACAAGGAGTACTGTAAATACAATAAATATAAAAGCAAGAGAATGAAGTATATAACAAGTGATAAAATGTCCGAAGAAAATCAAGTTTTAACAATGTATTGCAAATATTGTGAAAAGAATACACAGCAAGAGTTTCAAGGGGATGAAAGAAAAGAGGGATTTATAATCACATTCTTATGCCTAGAATGTAACAGTTATCACTCTTTTGAATTCTTTGGAAGTCAACTAGCTCAACCAACTGAATTAGACTAAAGGTCTTACTATCTTATTTTCACCCCTTATTTTTTTAAAAGCCTAAAGAAAGTTAGAAGAAGTACTTTTATGTCAATTATCACTATTCTTCAAATACATTAATTGATTGTCTATGTAAGGGAGGACTAACCTTAATTGTTATACTAAATAAACCAGTAAAAGCAATATTGGAAAGCTCTAAAAAGATTTTTCAAGATTTCTAGTTCTTTCCATAAATTATTCGAACAGTACATTTTTAAATAAGTTTCGCAATATTATCACTTAGAATCCAAAAAGGGGTTTCTGATGAAAAGTAAAATACTTGTAATAGGATTAATACTAATACTATTACCGTTTGTCAATTTGAATGGGGGTTATTCAGGAATAGAAGTAAACCCATCTGAACCAAAATTAAATTCTATGCCAGCGGCTGAAGCTGGTACGAAATTGTATTACAATATCTCTGAATTTGAGATTGGTGAAGGTCTATGGGATTTACTTGCATTCATGTTTGAAGAAGATCCTGAAATGCCTAACATTGGAATTGATTTATTCGGTAATTTGAAAGGAAGCGAATTAATCGCTTATATAACTTTAATTGAAGAAAAAATGCTCTACAAAGAGTATGAAGTCTACAATGAAACATATGACTACTGGGAATATTTCTACGACAACGCAACTGAAGTAGAATTGTTACAGCCAATGCTGATGCTATTATTAAATAATGATGTAGAATTATATGCTAACTTAACAGGAGCAGCTTTTCCTGATGATGCATTACATGGAGAAGACTTAGACTACTGGTACCATAACTATCCACGATCTTATTTCACCTTAAGTGAAGATTTTTGGATCGCTTTCAATGATTCATTTATTGATGGCTTTTATTGGGGATTCGGAAATGGTTACGCAAATCAGTGGTTTGATTGGTTTGATGAGTGGTACCACCCCTACAAAAATGAAGATCCTTCAAGTTTTGGTGAAATGTTTGGTTGGGCCGCAGGTTACAACACTGGTGGAGAAGCAGGTATCCGAGCATTTGATACATCAAATTTAGCTTTAAATGATAGTGCAGCAGCATTAAATGGTTACATTCTTGGTTGGTTTGAAGCACGTGATGACGGTTTTAATCAAGGAAAAGCAGACTTCATTAGTTCAAAGGTACCTGATAGAAGATTTGCAATAGACATGTACGGCACTGCTCAAGAGATTGGTCAAACTAGGGGCCATCAAAGGTTCTATGACGCATATTATATGTCTGGTTTCTTGTATGAAGGTGAAAAAGTTTTATTCAACAAAGAATTGCTAGAGAGATATTATAGTGAACACAATCTCTACCCATCGGGTTGGTTAGACGGATACGATTATGGTTATTGGCACGGTTTTTCTGAAGGTGCTTGGCATAAATCTGAAAGTTGGTCTTATGACCCCATAGATCAGCCTTATTGGGCTGAAATGTCGGGTGATGGCCCTTATCCTGAAGGTTATAACGAGGGTCTATGGACTGGTTATTTTGAAGGATATCATGATGGATATAATGAATTACCAGACAAAGGAGAATATATACAAGGTATGCATAATGCAAAATGGACCGCTTTTCATGACGGTTTTGCAAATGGTACAGCTGACCATGGAAGTGGCTCACCCTATGACTGTTCTCCACCTGAACCCTATCCCTCACCTACAAACCAGTACGAAGAAGGTTATAACAATATGTATCACTGGGTTTATTGTGATGTCTATTCAAATGGCTGGAAATACAGTATGATCATTAATAATGATAATCCTTTATCTTGGATGATGCATTTAGGACCTTTCTATAACGTGACTCTACCTGATTTAACATTAGGATTACAGGCAGGTTCATTGATACCGTTCTTTGGTCCTCCTCCAACTATGTTTACAGAACTCAACTTCGAATTAATGGAATACAGATTCAACCATGACGCTCATGGCTGGGACTATTATGACCCATTCACTAGAGACTTTAGCCCATTCGGAGTATATGTTCCTAACACAAATTGGACAGCATATGATGGACTAGAATTTTCTGAAGGAAATATGACAATAAAAGGCTACTATGATGAACCTACCTCTAACATGACAGTAACTTTGTTCTTACATGATCCCGATATGCCTTTGAATTTAACATTGACTATGTCTTATAACAGTTCTACAGGATATCTATTCCATGCAAGCGTGTTTGTAGACTTTTATGAAATGGAAAATGTTTACTTCTTTATGTCATTAGACTTGCTTGAAGATAAAACAGAAACATTCACATTAACTGACCCTGATCCTTTAACTTGGGCTTATGCAGTTGACACATTTACCTTCTACTATGATGCATCACCTGAATTTGACGATGATTTCCATGAAGGAATTCATGAATTCAAGATGGATGGTTTAGACTCAGTAGGCAATACATTCTTAGACGTTACATTCAACAAATCCAGAGGTTTATGGGCTTATTACGATTTGCACTTCCATAACCCAGCTAATGTTTCTGATGAAGGTTTCGTTGAACATTATAATTATCCTACATTAATTTGGGGTGGCCCTCAAATTGTTCCTGATTGGAACCATTATAGTGGTTTGATACAAACAGGTACATCAATTCTCTCTCACGTCGATTACATTGAAGCTGGTTTAGCACATTTAAGTGATATCAATACTACATTTGATTTGAGAAAGCTTATCCTCAATCCACAAATCGGTGAGTTCCATTATGTTGCAGAAGATATAATGTACTACTACTTATCCGTTGAAGCTGCCATAGACTTTGACCAATCAATGATAAATGGTGAGGGTGAATGGGAAGACATAGTTTTTGACGGTTATGTGAATGGAACAGCTTATATCGCTTTTGATTATACAACGGGAATATTCCTAGGTGCTGGAGTTGAATTGAGCTTAGACTTTGAATTATCTGTAACTATTGAAAGCGATGCACCAGAAACAGGGTACTTCAATGCATACTTTGAAACTAGTTTCTCGATAGATGGTTTTAATCTTCCCAAAATACAAGATGTTATCACAGGTGTAGACTTTCCAATGGTTTCTGAATTCAACATTGTCTCAATACTGAGCATTATTGGATTAGCTGCCATTAGTAGTGCTGTCATATTCTTAAGAAGAAGATAATCTCTTCTTTTCTTTTTCTTTTCTTTTTCATTTAATCTTGAAGTTTCAAACAATATTTCTCTGTCTATTTTCAATTAATTCTCCAAATTAAGTTAGCCTTTTAATTTTATGTTATATCTATCACAAAGTAATAATGAAACTAGAAAAGATTCAGGAAAAAGGAAAAAAAACATGAACCTCAGAGTTCATCTCATTATTGTAATACCATCGACATACAA
>CAZEQQ010000041.1:0-11952 GCA_964514425.1 uncultured archaeon | reverse complement strand
ACATATATGAAACCCATTTCAAATGCCACAAATAGAACAGTTATATCTGAAGGTAAAGAACATATCATGCTTGGATCCTATAGTTATTTAGGCTTAATCGATCATCCTGAAATTAAACAAGCTGCACATGATGCTATCGAAAAATATGGAGTTGGTGCGGGTGGAGTTAGACTACTAACGGGTACTACCGACTTACATCAAGAATTAGAAAGAAAAATTGCAGATTTCAAAAGAACAGAAGATGCAATCTTGTATAGTAGCGGATATGTTACAAACATGACAGCTATGTCCACACTTTTTGGAGAGGGCGATCTTATTTTAATTGACAAATATGACCATCAAAGCATTTATGACGGTTGCGTTCTTTCAAAAGCTGATTGGAAACGATTTAATCATAATGATATTGATGATCTTCAGCAAGTCCTCGAAACTAATAGAAACAAATACAATAGAGTAATGATTGTTGTTGATGGTGTTTACTCTATGGATGGTGACATTGCCCCCTTACCTGAAATCATTGAACTTGCTAAACAGTATGAAGCGTTTACTATGGTTGATGAAGCTCATGCCTTAGGCGCTGTTGGTCCTAATGGTAAAGGTGTTGATGATTACTTTGGTTTGGAACCTGGAGCTATCGATGTATACATGGGTACTTTGAGCAAGGCAATTCCTTCTGTTGGAGGATATATTGCGGGTAAAAAAGATATGATTACCTATTTACGTTATTCGTCTCATGCCTTCATTTTTTCTGCAGCACTTCCTCCTTCTACCATTGCTACTTCCCTTAAAGCATTAGAGATTATAGAAACCGATAAACCCCGCATCAAGCAGTTACAAGATAACATTCATTATTTCATTAAAGTTTTAAATAATTTAGGTTTTAATACCCTTAAGAGTAAAGATACACCTATTATTCCTGTAGTAATAGGAGATGATGTCAAAACCTTCATCTTTGCTAAACAATTGATGGAAGCGGGAATTTTTGTTCCTCCTATTGTTTATCCGGCTGTTTCTAAGAACGCTGGAAGACTTCGTTGTTGTATGATGGCAACTCATACTCAAGAGGATCTCAATTATATCCTTGCGGTTATGGAAAAAATAGGAAAAGCTTTGCAAGTCATATAACTCTTTCTTTTTTCTTAATTAGACTTTTTCAAATGGTTTCATCATCCTTTTTCTTTTATTAGAAGAAATTTAAAGAACTTAGTTTTTAGTGCAAAGATTAGAAGGAAAAGTGTAAGAAATATCGCTGCCCCAGACATTGTAGCTACAACACCTATAGCATCTGCTGTGAGACCGGATAAGGATAAAAATACAACACTAAAGATTTGGAAATACGCATTAACTGCTGAAAATGCTCTTCCTCTTATCTCGTTAGGCACAGCTTTAGCAAAAATTCCTGTTATACTCAAATTAAGCATTCCACTCATTGTACCCATCACCATCCCTGCCAAACCCAGTATAGGTAGAGATGGTTTGAACACGAATATAAAGAAATATAGGGCAAAACCGAATGAACCAAAACTTACAGCCTTTACAGGACCAATTTGTTTGTCAAATTTCCCATATAATAAATTGCCTATAATGCTTCCTACTGCAGTAAAGGCACTAATTAGCCCAAATTCTCGCTGTGCTAGTTGTTCTAAAGCTTCTTCTCCATTATGTCTTATTTCAAATATCCACGGATACAGTAGGGGGGTTGCAAAATTCATTCCGATAATTATTATTGTGAATAGAACAATTATTAGTCTAACAACAGGGTGAGTGAAAAGGAATTTCAATCCTTCTTTTAGATCTATGAAAACGGATCTAACAGTCATTATTTCATCAATATTTCTTGAAGCTGATGGTACTGTTATCCTTAGAACAAAGAGTATAGAAATTAAAAAGCACCCAGTACTTATCCAAAATGTAGGAGGACCTAAAAAACCGTAGATTGGTGCTGCAAGAAGAGGGCCTAACACTGCGATAGTCTGAAAAACTAATTGTGAAAGACTAATTGCTTTCACATATAATTTCATCCCTGTAATTTCAGGAATTGCTGCAGATCGGGGCGCCATATAAGACGCAGCTCCTAAACCTAAAAGAAAAGAGATAACTAGAATCACATAAATATTTGTTGCAAAAGGAAGGAGCGATATTACTACTAATCTTAAAGAATCAGCTGCTATCATCATTTTTTTTCTGTTTAGTTTATCCGCAAAAACACCTGCAATAGGTCCAAAAATTATCCATGGAGCGGTTTGTGCAGCTAAGACAAAAGTCATGAGTGTTTTTGAACCTGTTAGACCATAGACATAAAGGATGATAGCTAAACGAAAGATTGCGTCTCCTAAATTGCCAAAAAATTGTCCAAATAACAAATTTCGGAAATCAAAGTTATTTAAAACCATGCGAAAAGAAACATGTTCTGATAGACTTTGATCAGATAATTTATCCTTTTCCACTACTATAGGTTTATTTTTTCTTTGAATCATTATAAGCACGTTTTCCTGCGTTTAAAGATTATATTTAACGAGAGTTTCGGTTAATATTTAAGATTATCTATATTAATACTCCTACACTCATATTGCTTTAATGTCTAGGATAAAGAAATTCATAATTAGTTATTTTATTTTCATTCTCAATGTTTCAAAGAAGGATGTTAAGTCTACATTTCCTCCTGAGATAATTATTCCTACTATTTTTCCTTCTATTTCTATTTGTTTTGAAAGAACTCCAGCTAAAGCAACCGCACCTGAAGGTTCAACAACTATTTTCATTCTTGACCAATAAAATTCCATAGCATCAACGATTTCATCTTCAGACACAGTAATTATTTTGTCCACTTTTTCTTTAATAACTCTAAATGTGTTGTCCCCTAAGGAAGTTCTTAAACCATCTGCAATAGTGTTTGGATTTTCTGAAGGATATATAGTATTGTCTCTTATCGATCTATATGCATCATCAGCATTTTTTGGTTCTACTCCAATAACTTTTGAATCAGGTAACAATCCTTTTGTGGCTAAAGCTGTTCCACTTAATAATCCTCCTCCACCTAAAGGAGCAAAAATATAATCTAGGTGTTTTATTTCGTGGATTAACTCATATGCTGCGGTGCCTTGTCCATATATTACATCTAAATCATTTGAGGGATGAATAAAGGTATATCCTTTTTCTTCAATTAAGGGTTTTACCATTTCTTCTCTATCTTGTGGTTTAGACCCACAAAACACTATTTCTGCACCATAACTTTTTGTTGCTTCAATTTTTATTTTTGGTGCATTTTCTGGCATCACTATCACTGCACGCACATTCAACATTTTTGCTGCTAGAGATAGTGCTTGTGCATGATTCCCTGATGAATGTGTGACTACACCTTTTTCCTTTTGTTCTTCTGTTAATTTTGAGATAGCGTTATAGGCCCCTCTAAACTTAAAAGCACCTATTTTCTGGAAACTTTCTGCTTTCACATAAATATTCGCATTTAAGATCTTGTTTAAGGTGGTTGAAGTTAAAACAGGTGTTTTGTTTACTATTCCTTTTACTCTATCATAAGCAGATTGTACTTCTTCAAACATTTAACTCACTCAATCGTCTTTTTCAATCAAAATAAATGTTTTCATTGATTTATCCCCTCTTTTAGTTTCCTAAATTTTTTGCTTTAAAGATTATTATCAAAAGCAATTCTTTAAATAATTCTATCCTTTTCTTTTTCTGAAATCTATGAAAGTCGTTATGGCACAAATTAATTCTACTGTTGGAGATATCCATGGTAATATTCATAAAATTAAAGATAATATTAGTCGTGCTATATCAATTGGGGCAGACATCATTATTTTTCCAGAAGGGAGCGTAACAGGTTATCCTGCACAAGATCTTCTTCTTAATGCAAATTTTATTGAAGATAATGAAAAATTATTACAAGAGGTAATTGAAAATAGCGGTGATATAATAGTTGTTGTTGGTTTTGTCCATTCTGATTCTACAGGTAAATTGTATAATTCTGCTGCTATATGCCAACACAATAAAACTTTAAAAATTGTAAATAAAGCTCTACTACCAACATACGATGTTTTTGATGAAAATCGTTATTTTAAACAAAGCAACATTGAGGATATTTCTCCTACTGAAGTATTTGTTGGTTCTGAATCTATAAAGATAGGTGTTGAAATCTGCGAGGATTTATGGGATGACAATTATGAGTTAAAAGTAACAGAGACTCTTATCAAAAAAGGTGCTCAAATAATCATTACTATTTCTGCTTCTCCTTTTCATGTCGGAAAAATGCTTGAACGTGAGCAAGTTATTTTACAAAAAATCAAACAGTTTAAAGTTCCATTCTTTTATATTAATCTTGTAGGAGGTCAAGATGAACTTATTTTCGATGGAAGAAGTTTTGCCATCGACAAAAGTGGTAATTATTTAGCATTTGGTGAACCTTTCAACGAAGATTTTGTAGTTTTTGAATTAAATACTGAAACGTTTACAGGTCCCAAAATTGAAACTCCTTTTTTCCGTAAAGAGAAAGAAGTTTTAGAAGCACTTACTTTGGGATTACGCGATTACTTCTTGAAAACTGGTTTTAAAAAAGCTATTATAGGTTTAAGTGGTGGAATAGATTCTTCCTTTGTTGCTTGTATTGCCGTTCAATCTTTAGGAAAGGAGAATTGTATCGGAGTATATATGCCTTCACAGTTTTCTAGCAATCATAGCGAAGAAGATTCCAGAGCTTTAGCAGAGAATTTAGGGATTTTTTACCTTTCAATCCCTATTCAAGATATCATTGACTCCTACTCTACAACTTTAGCCGATTCATTAGACAAGTTGCGTTTTTACTATAGCATAGACATTAAAGATGATGATCCTATTGCTGACGAGAATATTCAACCTCGAATTCGTGGAAATATTTTGATGGATTTTTCAAATCGTTTAAAAGATTTAGGCCTTTTAGTTTTAAACACCGCAAATAAAACTGAATTAGCTTTAGGTTATTGTACTCTTTATGGTGATATGTCAGGAGGTTTAAGTGTCATTGGAGATGTTAATAAAACTGACGTTTACAATCTTTCTTTTTATATTAACACTTTATATGGAAGTGAGATTATTCCATTACGTGTTTTTGAGAAGGTTCCTTCTGCAGAGTTAAAGCCAGAGCAGTTCGATCCTTTTGACTATGATGTTATTTCTCCCTTAGTAGACGAAATTATCGAAAATAAGAAAAGCAAAAGTGAGTTATTGGAATTAGGTTATTCTGAAGAAGAAGTTAATGATACTTTAAAACGGATAAGATTAGCAGAATATAAAAGGCGTCAAGCGCCCCCTTGTCTAAAAATCACTAGAAAAGCATTTGGAATAGGAAGAAAGATGCCTATAATCAATAAATATATTGAGGAGAATTATTAATCAGTATTTTTTTATTTTTCTTGCATTAAATTAGTTAATTCTCTTCTAAATTTTCTGTTCGATTTTTTCTGTTGATTTATTTTTTATCATTCTTCTCATTAATTTTTAAAAATAATTAGATTTATAAGGTATTTCTTATTTTTTTTCACGTGAGTAACGATACCAGAATTAAACGAACTCTAGAAATTGCAACGTATGAAAAAGATTTAGCTACAATTATTGAAGGCATAACTAAGATACTTGCTGATAGTAGTTTTAAAATTATAGAAAGTAAAAATGAGTTTCTTGACCGACAAGAAATTATTTTCAAAAAAGGGTCCCATAAATGGTTTACAAGTTTTGTTATTGAACAAAAGCGTTCTGGAGCACACATAATCTCAGAGATACAATACTTAGAACCATTTTCATTTGATAGACTCATAACAAAAAGTCGAGAATCTATTCATTCTCTAACAAATAGAACACGAGGTGGTTCCTTATGGTCTTCTTTTTGGATGCTTAGATGGTTGGCATTAGGCTTTGCTTTTGTTTTTATGCTAATGTATTATATCATGTCTTTTTTCTTCTTAACTTCTGAAAGTCTCCTGGTAGCGATAGGTCTAACAATATGCATTTTATTTTTAGTTTATCTTATCAATTATCTTTATGTTCAACGTATAAAGAAGACTGAAGCACAGTTTACTGATGAATTTATTCAGAAGTTGAAATCAAGTTTGAACATTATTTCAAAACAAAATGTAGAAAACAAAATTTATTGCTGGTCTTGTTTTAAGGAGATACAACCTCATTCGGATTATTGCTCCGAATGTGGTGTAAAACTTTCCCATTCCAACTTGTAATCTATAAAAACTTGATTTTTTTCATAAGTATATAACCATAATAATTTTATTTGTATAATTTATTTCTTCTTGATGACGTTCAATTCCTCTGGCTTTTTTATTGTATTCGAAGGTATAGATGGTTCAGGTAAAACAAATCATGCTAAAAATTTAGTGCACTCCCTTAATGATTTAGGATTTAAGGCAGTTTATACAACTGAACCCACAGAGTGGTCAAGTTTTGGTAAAAAAATTCGTGAAAGTTTTACTTATAGTGAACGTTTATCTGCTGAAGAAGAATTTTTGCTCTTTTTAGAGGATAGAAAGTTACATATTAAAGAAGAAGTAGAGCCACTTCTTCAAGAAGGTAGAATTGTGGTTTCTGATCGCTATTTTTACTCTTCTGTTGCATATCAAGGTTCTCGTGACGAACTTGACTGGAAACATATCTTAGATGAAAATCGTAAACATGTTCCTGATCCACATTTAGTTATTTTGCTTAATGTTTCTGTGGAAGAAGCTTTAAACCGTATTAACAAAGAAAGAGAAGGAGGAGCTAATTCTTTCGAAAAAAAGGAAAGTTTACTAGCTGTATTTAATCTTTTCCAAAAATTGCTCCAACTATTCCCAGAAACTATTGTCTCTATTGATTCAGCTCAACCTATGGGAACAGTTAAACAACAGATATTAAACTTGGTTTTACGTCGTCTAAAGCAAGGAGTTTAATTCCAAACATAACCATGTGCAAAATAGTATGATTATGACTATAACACAAAGAATATTCTCGTTTTTCTTTTTTAGAGTTAAATAAGTCGTTCTTTTTCCTTCTATACTGTATCCACGAATTATCAGCATTTGCGCGTTTTCAATAGATACATTTATTGATCCAATAATTAGAGGGTAAAGTATTCCATCAATACTCTTTTTTGTTTCCACAACATTTTTCACGGATATATTAAGTCCTTTTAATCGTCTTAAATCATTTATTTTTTTTGCTTCTAAAGCAATAATAGGGATAAATTGATAGATAAAAATTATCAACCAGTTTAGTTTCTTTGGAAAATGAACACTTTCAAGTGCCAAAAGTAATTCATAAGAAGTAACTGTATTAAAAAACCATGAAATGGAATAGAAACCTGAAAGAATCCTACTTTCTGCTAAAATAAAGATTATTAATTTATTTTCTATTTCACTAAAAAGTGATATTATAACTACTCCTATCAAAACAAAAAAGGTTAAAAGAATGGTTGAAGTTACAATAACCTTAACTTTCATTTTTGTCTTTACTACTAATATTAAACAAAGGATAATTATGCTTACTTGAACGTGAAGATTCTTACTCACTAGCGTTATAATTATGATAGTTGTAACTAGTAACAACTTTGTTAAAGGATTTAATAAGTTGGGGAGTATTTCTTTTTTTGCTTCATCTATCAGTTTAGCTACGTTTAATGTCATAATTTTACCTCTTTTCATTTTCCGTGCTATTTTGTTTTTTTATAAGACCATTTTCTACCCATATCACTTTATCTGCTACGTCTTCAACAAACATTTCATCATGAGAGGCTATAATAACAGTTTTTCCTTTTTCCTTTAGATTTTTTATTTCATCATATAACCATTGTTTTGAATGTGTATCTAATCCATTTGTGATCTCATCCAAAATAATTATTGAGGGATCATGTTCTATTGCAGCTAAAAAGGCTAATTTTCTTTTTTCTCCTTCTGATAGAGAATGCGCACTAACTTCAGCTAAAGGTAAAATCTTAGCTTTTTCTAATCTTTGGAATATTTCATTTTCTATGATAGGTTTTTTAATATTTATTGATTGCAATTTTACTTCTTTAATCACACTTTCTGTAAAGAAATACTGTTCTGGGTTTTGAAAGACTACTCCAAAAATTTTAGGTTTTTCCCTATCTTTGATTTTATTTATGTCTGTTCCCTTTACATATATCGTTCCCTTATCAGGTTTAATCAAACCAGTTATTAACTTTAAAAGTGTCGTTTTTCCGGACCCATTATCTCCTATAAAAGCAACAACACTATTTTCTTTTATATCAAGATTTACATTTAAATTAAAGAAACTTGATGGCGAATAGGATATATTTTGAATGCTAATTATATTTTCTTCTTCTTTGTATTCATCTACATTTCTATTATTTTGTGGATTTTTGGGTTGTTTTTGATTTTGTTCAACTATACTGATATTTTTGTTTTCATCTTTTAAGTTGTGTTCTTCTTTTAATTCTCCTTTTTCTAGTACTACTACTTTCGTAGCTAAATCAAGATACATTTCTATTTCATGTGTAACAATTATTACGGTTTTTCCTTCTCTATACAACTTTTCTAAAGCAGAAAGTGTTCTTTTTTGGTTTTTTTTATCTAGATTCGCTAATGGTTCATCCGCTAAAATTATGTTAGGTTCAAGTGCTAATGACGATGCTAGGACAACTTTTTGTTTCTCTCCTTCAGATATTTTATTAGTTTCATGCTTTAGTAAATTCGCAATATCATACTCTACAATTATATCCTTTATTCTTTCATGTATTGCTTTTCTCTGTATATTTTTATTTTCTAAGGGAAAAGCTAATTCTGTTAAAACATAAGGAGTTATTAATGCTTTTTCTGCTTTTTGTGGGATATAACCTATTGAAGTGCTTAACTCACTAATACTTTGGTTTTCTACTTTCTCTCCTTTTACAAAAACTGACCCCTCACTCTGACCAGCATAGAAATAAGGAATTAAACCAATTAAAGCATAACATAAAGTTGATTTTCCTGAACCATTTTCTCCTGTAATTAACACAAAGTCATTTTCATTTATTTTTAATGTTAAATTAGATAGTGCTCTTTCATTTCTTAAATAATAGGAAAAACTAAAATTAGTAAATTCTATTATTGGGAAACTCAATTGCTCACCTTATTGATTGAAAGAAGAAAGCGTTGGACATTTTGTTTTAATAAGCGAAAAGAAATATTTTTTCATTTTTTCTATGTCTGCAGGAAAGTCATTAGGATATTGAAGATTTATTCCTGCTGCAGTTTCATGCCCTCCTCCTGCACCTGAATACATTTGTGCTATTTTATCTGCCAATACTCCAAGATGAATATTATAATGTTGAGCAAATTTAGTTGTACATCGCATACTTATTCTTATTGACTTTGAGTCTATTTTTGCTAAAACAATTCCGAAATCTGCTCCAAGATCAATTAAAGCTCTTGCTACTGATGATTCATGAGATCTTATATGTGATAGTACAATTATTGTTTCCTCTTTATGATATATTACTGCCCTTAATGCTCCTTTTAAACGAGCCATCCTATCAGATAAAGAAAGGGGAACATGGAGAAAATCTAGTCCTAATCCATAATCAGCTCCATTATCGATTAAGTATTGAATATTTTGAAAAGTATTTTTCGAGTAATAAATAAATCTTCTAGAATCAAAGATTATTCCAATCAAAAGTAGAGTAGCAACCTCTTTTGTTGGTTTCAAATTCATATGTTGATAGATTTCTGTTATTATTTCACAAGTAGAAGATATTTCATCTTTTATTATAGTTATTTCACACTGTTCAATAAATGAGTTTGGACTATGATGATCAATTATGAAAAAAGGGACATTGTTTGCCATGAATGTAGAATAATCATGATTTCCTAGTTGTACTAGATTGTTCGAGTCACACAAAAATATTGTTTGCAGATCTTTGGAGGGGTGAGTGACAAAATTCTCATTATATTTTTTTACTATGTTCTCTGACAGTTTATTTATTGATGAAGCTATAAGTTCAATCTCAATCTCTCTTTCATTTAGAAGCAAAGTAAGAATATGTTTTAGAGCTATAGCACTTGCTATTGCATCAGGATCGGCATTTTGATGTGCTACTATCCCTATTTTCTTTATTTCAGCTCGCTTTTTGAGATAATCATTTATTTGTTTGAATTTTTCTGACACTGAAGTACTTCCTTCAAATATTTTTCTGCAAGATTAGTTAATTCTTCATGAAATAGGGTCTTACTAGCTTGCTCCAAGTTACTTGCTAATTCCAGTTCAAAGGCAAAATCTATGGAATTATCCTCTTTTTGGGAGAGAGAGAGTATAATTTGATAGTCCATTATTATCTCCCAATGCTTTGATTTTCTGATGTAGTCCAATAGTTGTTCTTCAACTGTTAATGTAATAGATTCTAATTCGTCATCTGTGAATTTTCTTAATCCTATTTCATCTGTTTCCTTTGCCATTTTAGTGCACCATTTATCAGAAAGTAAAGAAATAAGGGAGTTATTCACCTAAAGGTCCCTGTAATTTTTTCTGTATTTCTTCTATTGCAGAGATTAATTTTTTCTCTCTACTTCTAACTGATTGTAATCTAACCTCTATTTTTTCTCCTTGTTCTTCTAAATAGCTTTGTACACCGTCATAAGAGGTTTGATATAATAGTGAACCAGTAGAACGATATAAAGTTGTATCGGCATCTAAAGAACCTATCTCTTTTTTTGCATTCTCAACTTCTCTTTTCTCTACTTCTAGTTGTTGTATTTGCATCCTAAAAGATTCTAACTGTTGGATGTATTGATAATATTTTTGTATTTCTTGCTGTTGTTCTTGTGTTAGGTTTGGTGTAGACATAATAATAACCTATTTTCTTATATAATCAAAGCAAGACGATATAAAGATAAATGTTATGTTTGGGAAGAAATACTTTTGAACACGTGGATTTTTAGTACCAAATGAAGCGTCATGGCGTTTTTACTACTGTTGGGGCTATCGTAGAAAAGTCAAATGATCCACAGCGTCCAATTCTTGTTCAAGTTCGCTGGAAAGAAGACAATAATCCTTCTAATGGTTTACTAGAAATACCTGCGGGACATATTGAACCCTTAGAGCATCCTTTTGAAGCACTTAAACGTGAAACTTATGAAGAATCAGGAATTGTCATTACCTCTTTATGGCCAAATAAAGAATACTTTTCTGAACACAATAGTGGATGGCATAGTCTTGCTTGGACACCTTTTTGTGTAGAATCTTGCGTCAATTGTACTAGAATAGGTTTAGTTTTTGTCTGTCAAGGAGAGGGGAAATTAAAAGAAAAGGGGGATGTTGATGCCAAAGAGGCCAGATGGATGGATTATACAGAACTCAAACGGTCTATTGAAAATGAACCTAATAGGTGGTTCTTTTTTCATATTGGAGCTTTAAAGAAATATATCCAGGCACGAGAAAAAGGACTGATTTGGGATAATAATAGTATTCCTATATAACCCATTAGTGAGTCCTATTCTATTACTAATTTTTATTTTCCCTTGTATAATTTCACGTGAGGCAAACATTTTCAAAAAAGTTAGACTTAAATTAAAATTTTTGGAAAATAAAAAAGGAGTTTAAGATGTTAAATACATCTATAAACTGAGGTTGGACCATCTTCTTTGTATTCTTTACGAGTAACCCAAAGTTTGCTGAAGGTCTTTAAACTACTTAAGATTGAACCACCGATCCATACAGAATATCTTCTTTCAGGAGGAGCGATAATTTTAATCTCCATTGTTTCAGGAACTAATTCTGTTAATTCTTTATGCAATCTTTCTTTTAGACCTGGGAACATTGTAGATCCACCAGATAATACAATA
Organism: uncultured archaeon; assembly: GCA_964514425.1. Classification (GTDB taxonomy): domain Archaea; phylum Asgardarchaeota; class Heimdallarchaeia; order Heimdallarchaeales; family Heimdallarchaeaceae; genus CAZEQQ01. The sequence continues at coordinate 118 of CAZEQQ010000041.1, read as the reverse complement.
TTGGCGTATAAGTCTCTTCTTAAATCGACATCACACTGTTGGATTGCATTGTATATTTGATCATCTAATGGTGATTCTTCAGAACCTGATACAGCTGGGTTAAAGAATAATTCAGGAG
>CAZEQQ010000040.1:0-12249 GCA_964514425.1 uncultured archaeon | reverse complement strand
TTTAAAAGAATACTTAGTTATCGAAAAAGATGCTATATATTCAATTGATGGAATACTTACCAGTTTAAAAAAGTCAGAAGCACAGTATAAAACACAGAGGTCACAATTTGGTGAAAAACTTGAAGTATCTGAAGACAATCCCTTTTTTGATATCCATATCATAAGTGGAGCAATAAAACAACTTCACGATACTGTTTACCTCAATTATGTAGATCAAAGTAAGGATCTTGAAGAAAGTGTAGTGAAGATATATGACGAATGTTTAGAAAGTACAATTAAAAATATTGCTTCTCTTTCAAAACATCCTGTCAGTTTTTCTACACAACTAGAAACCTATTTACAAGAGTTAATTGCATTTATAAAGCAATTTAAACATTCTGCAGAAAAACACAATAAGGATTTGACTGCAAATGTGAAAGATAAATTAACTTCTGATTTAGACTTGCTCAAAAATAAACTATTCTCAGGCTTAAGTGAGCATTTGGATCAACACCAGTCTTATTTAGACAAACTTAACCCCGAATTAGAGTCAGTATTAGCACAATATATTATGGAAGTTGGAGAAATACAAACTTCTTTTACAAATAAATATAATCAAATGTGGGAAGAGGCTTACAATACCTGGGTCGAAGAATCTAGATCTTTAGTTAAAGAAACATCATTAGATGTTAATAATCTCTTCTCTGAACAAATTAAAGACACTCAAGCATTAAGACGGTCAATAGAACAAATAGATAGAAAAATACAAACCATATCATCTTTAATCGCTAATTCTATTGATAAAATTGATTCAGCAACTATGCTAAAATTTGGAAAATCAAAACAACAAGTAACAGATCCTTTACTTGAAGCAAGAGAAGAAATAAAGAATATGGCAAATGATTTGTCAGAAAATGGGTTACAGTTAATTGACAAACATGTACTATCACTAAATGAAACTAGAGATACAATTAAAGCGAAACTAGACCATTTCCAAATTACTGGTTCAACAAATATAAGGACTAAAAAGAAGAGTGCAACTGAAGAAGCTGAAGCAAAAATAGAAAAACTTCCCGATGAATTATTAGAGAAAATTAAAGATAAAGCAGGAAAATATGCACAAGGTATATTAGAATCAAGTAATAAAATGACCGAGAAACAGAAAAAACAAATACAAGAACAAATCAATGAAACGAACACAAAATTATTAGAAATTACAGAACAATACTCAAAGAATTCTACTGAAAATATACAAGATATACAAAACAAAGTTTTAAGTGAATTAGAAAAAGGTAAGAAAGATACACAAGCAATGGGTGACAAAATTCAGAAATCAATAATAGATTATGGAAAACAAGTTGATGAGGAACTGAAGGCAAAAAAAGCTTGGATAATGGAATTCTTAGAGGAAAAGAGGAGAACAATAGGCGAAGAGAAAGATGGAAGTAAGGAAAAGGTTCTAAAACAAATAAAAGAAGCAGAAGAAATTCAAATTAACACCTTAGTCTCTCAAGTAGCTTCTGTTGTGAATGAAATAGATGCAGATATCACCTCTCAACTAAGATCACTGAATGAAAAAGCTACAGTGTTACATCAAGTCCTAATAACAAGAGAAGATGAATTAAAGCAGATTGATAAAGCTGCAGCAACATATCATTATGAAGGACAATACAATACTTCGGTAATAGTAGGTGAAGAAGCAATAGTAGCGAGTTTAACAGATTTAGCTATGCGTGCAAAAAGTAGTTTGCTTTTAGTAACACCTGAAGCTGATGAACAATTGTATAAAGAAATGATGAACTTTACAAAATCATCAAGAATAACTCTTGTTTCTTCATTTGATCGTCGAAAAGATGTGATGGTATTAAGAAATATACAAGAAAGATTCTCCAATGTAATACTAAAACATTATGACAAAAAGGACGTGTTTTGTGGTATTATTGATGGAGCTAACGAAGGAATATTTGCTTTTAGAGTTACTGATGAAGTAACAATTGCAGTAAGGACGACAAACGAACAACTTCTTCAACTCTTTAAGAATTCTATTAATCGTGATGTTCTATTTTTAGCCAATGATTTTGAACTTTAAAGGAGATAGTAACCTCCTTTAATCTTTAAAAAATAATTGTTCTAGTCTTATAATCTTATAAACACTATTTTTTTAGAACCAAATTGCACTTTATGCTCTGCAGTTATTATTTATGATACTATTTTGGTTCTTTTGCATAAAATACCAATGATAACAATTAAAAACATAAATGGCAAATTAGACGCGCTCTAATATAACAATCTTGTTTTATGCTTCAAAGTGGTATATTTTGCACTACCATAGCCTATTAATGATTTTATCTAATGATTTTACAATTTCTGTAAAAATTAATATTGGCTTATTATACGCAAAAACCTCTTTAGACGCGATATTAAATAACTGCAAATAAATAAAATATACTCTGCAACTTCTCTTCTTTTATGTAGGAATCTCTTCTGCTTTTTAAGGTTTTATAGATGAGGTTAAAGTAGCAGAATTAACTATTGTTTAACTGAATCGTCACCTAAAAAGTTTAAAAACCCATATGTGAGTTTTGGATTGCAAATCAATTCTATAGGAATGATATTAGGTGGCAGTAACAACAACAATAAACTTTCAAAATACTCTTCAACTACTTGAAGATTTACCGCCAAGTGCACAAACAATATTTTATATTGTGAAAGATAAGGGTCCCATTACCTCCGCTGAAATAGTAGAACTTTGTAATTTAGCACCAAGAACTGTTAGACATGGATTAAAACTCTTAGTACGAGTAGGACTTATACAAAAACTTCCTCATTTACTTGACATGCGTTCATCTAAATTTTACATTGAATAGCAGAAATTCAGTAGACTACTCTTTTTTTGTCTTATAGACAGATACTCAAAATATTTTTACTTTCAATAAAAAAGAGACAATAGTTTTTGAAAATAATATCTATCTCTTTTGTACTATGTCTTGGTATTTAACATATTGCTCAATAAGGTCTTTCTTACTTGAAGTACGGGTTATATGATCCCAAGGCAACAAATCATCAATATTATAAAACCATAACGCTTCACCATCAAACGTAAGATTATGTGCTTTGAAAGATTTCTTCCAATGCCCAAGTGTGTTACCTAGTTCCCCTAAAGTCATAATTAAAGGGAAATGTTTGTGATTTCTTAATGATAAAAATTTTTGGATAATTGCCCACTCTGAACCAAATAGAGAAAGTTCCACATTTTTAATTTTATAAATTTGTTTGGTATACCACTTTTGTAAACTATTTGATTCTTTGAGCCCTAACATAGGCGCATATTGTAAAGGTGTATTTGCTTTCGTAATAAACTGATTTATGGAAATGGAAATTTTTCCACTAGTAAAATATTTCTCCCTTAAGTGTGTTAAAAACGAGTAATTGCTCTCATCTGTGGGTTCCTTTGTAAAAGGAAAACCATACATCATATATACTTTCAAATGTCGAAAACCTTTTTCCCAAGCAAGTTTGATTGAATCAAGTATGTCTTTGTTATTCATACGTTTGTGAAGTGCAAAGCGAAGACTTTCATCTCCTGTTTCTGGAGCTATAGTTATTGTGCGTTGTTTACTTCTCTTTAAAGAGTTAAGTAATTCTTCATTCAAGAAATCAGCACGAAAAGATGAACAAGAAACCTCATAACCAAAATCAGAAATATAGTTGATCAGTTTAGGAAGGCTTGAAGATTGAGCTGATGCGCTCCCATACATAACAACTTTATCAAATTCATTTACTTCTTTTGCTTTATTGAATATTTCAATTAAATCATTATAATTTCGTCCCTTCCTTGGAAAACGACAATGTCCTGTGAGACAAAAAGCACAACGCTCAGAGCAACCTCTATCTGTCTCAAGATAAAAAGCTCTACCAAAAATAGGTTCATTTTTTGTTCCCTTAACATCTTCTGGTATAATCTGCTGGATTGGATAAAAAGAATTTGAAAAATTCTTAATCTGAACTGGAGAGATATCTGAGCCTGTCCATTCACCTTCAGAGTTATAGTGATATCCATAAATCATAAATCCTGGAATTGAATATAACGCCTCTATTCGTTCTTCTTTTGATGACCTTTCTAGTGCTTCCATCAAACTATTAGAAATAGGTTCAACATCCCCCAAAAAGAAAGCATCAGCTAAAAAGAGAATAGGGAAGGGATTTGCGGTCACTGAGGGACCCCCAATTATAATAATTGGATCATTTCTATTTCTTTTGCGAACATCTGGATTAATACCTGCTTTAAGAAGTAAATTTATACTGTTAACATAATCATCCTCAAATTGACACGAAATCATTATGATATCAAAATCTTTTAACATTTTTTGGTTTTCTAAAGAATAAGGAGGGATATTAGGATCAAGGGGACGAAAAACTCTTTCACACAAAAAATTCTCCCAGCTGTTAAAAAGAAAATAAAGGAGTTGGATCCCCAAAGATGTCATCGCAACACGATATGTGTTTGGATACATGAGGGCAATTTTGTTAATGTCTCTAGTCCAAACTTTTCTTATTGCATTTTGCTCTTTAATCAGCATTTTTCTTTTTCCTTCTAAATGTACCTCTTTGTTCTCCAATAAATATCGTGTCATCAAGTATATCATTATTAACAATAGTCCCTGCTCCTACCCATACATTATTCCCAACTTTGACACCTGGCATGAATAATGCTCCAATACCTGTTTTCACGTTACTTCCACAAATAAGACCTAACTTTCTGCTACCACTGTCCTCAAGCGCTCCTTTGATGGATACACGAATGTTACGATTATCCAGCCTGAGATTAGCTGTGATGGTTCCCGCACCAAAATTACAGTTGGGGCCAAGAATTGAGTCTCCAATATAGGAAAGATGGGCAGCATGTGTCCCATCATAAATAATGGAATTCTTCACTTCACAAGCATTACCAACACGAGAATTTTTGCCAAAATAACTATACTTTCGAATGTAACAATTAGGACCTATATCTGCGCCCTTATCGAAAAAAGCAGGTCCTTCAATATAAACACCACTACGAATACGAGCTCCTTCCTTAATAATCACTTTACCCTCAATATATACGTTAGGCTCGATAATACCTGACCTCTCTTCTTTTTCATATGATAATAATGCTTCATTAGCTTTCAATATCTCCCAAGGACGGCCTATATCAAACCAGTATTCCTCACTCTCCAAAGTTATGAGCGTTGAATCAAATGAGTTGGAGGCCAAAAGATTGTTTAGAGCATCAGGAAATTCTAATTCTCCTCGTGAAGAAATGTTTCCTTGTCTTTCCATTTCTGAAAGAGTAGAAAATATTTCATAAGGTAAACCATAAACACCAATGTTGGCATATCCTTCTTTGAGTGTCCCTTTTTCAGGTTTTTCAATGATATTTTTAGGTTTACCAGAAGAATCAGTGGAAACTATCCCATAATTATAAGTATCTAAAACTAATTTGCCACCAAGAACGACTTTACGTGATTTAGTTGCTTCAATAGCTCGCTTTAAAAGAGATGGAGAAAAAAGTCCATCACCATTAATTCCAAAGAAATAATCTCCTTTAATAAAGTCTTTAGCCATAAGAAATGCATCTGCAGTTCCTTTCAATTCTGATTGATGAACAAATGTGACAGAAAGTCCCGGAAAATTATCCTCTACATGTTCCTTAATAAGATCCTCTTTATAGTGTGTTATTATAATAAACTCTTTAATACCTGAATCTAATAAAGATTGAATTGAACGAAAAAGAATAGATTGTCCTAAAATCTCAATAAGTGTCTTTGGATATACAGATGTAAAAGGGCGAAGACGCTTACCTTCGCCTGCCGCTAAGATAACTGCTTGCATTAACTTTACATCCTAAACTAAAGTTTCATAACTTTATCACTAGTGACGGATGGTTGTTGACCTTTACGACTACCTTTTATTGAATCTACGCAAGAAACAAGTTCTTTACCTTTTTCATTAGTAAAGATAGATTCTAAAGCTTCCCATTGTTCTAAACTAGTAATAAAAACACCTTTACGCTTCATAGGTTTACCTTCTTCGTCGACAGGAAGAATTTTTAAGCCTAAACTCGTTTCATCTCCTGGCATCTTAACAATAAACAAACCTGCTATAGATGTAGGCATCTCTTCCCATTCTTTCATAGTTTTTGCTGATTCTTTTAATCGTTCTGTTAATTCTTGATTCATTTTTGCACCTATTTAACTTTTAAATAAGATAAAAGTTGTGAATATAAAAATACTACTTTTTTTGGTAATTTTTCCTTTTCCTCTTTTCAGCTACTAGTGGTTACATTTAAAAAGAATATTGAACGAAACAATTTATGAAAAATCTTGCACTAATAAATGGAAAGATTGTGACTTGTAATAAAGACGAAACGATTATTGAAGAAGGAATAATATTAGTCGAAGAAGGTAAAATAGTGAAAATAGGAAAAGATTTTACTATTCCTGAAAACTATGAAAGAATTGATGTAAAAGGGAACTGGATTTTACCTGGTTTTATTGACACACATACACATCAAGGTTTATTTGATGGTTCTGTTGGTTGGGCTGGCTTTGATGGTAATGAAATGACCAATCCTAATACTGCTCAAGTGAGGGCTATAGACGCGATAAACCCTGAAGATCCTGCATTTTTAGAAGCCCGTGTGGGTGGAGTAACTACCATACAAACCGGACCTGGCAGTGGTAACGTCATTGGTGGGATTAACACTGTGGTAAAAACTTATCACCCCAGTAATATAGTAGAAAATTTGATTATTAAGGACTATTCTTCATTAAAAACTGCTTTAGGTGAGAACCCAAAGAGAGTATATGGATCTGACAAAAAAATGCCCTCAACAAGGATGGGAACAGCAGCTGTATTTCGTCAAGCATTCGTTGATGCTCTTAATTATAACAATAAACTTAGAGATTATGAGCGGAAAAGAAAATTATTTGAAGAAAAAAAAGAAGAAGATAAAATCCCACTTATGCCTGATAGAGATTTGAATAAAGAAGCAATATTAAAGGTGTTAAACGAAGGAATTCCCGTTAATATGCACTGCCATCAAGCTAATGACATTATAACCGCAATAAGATTAGCAGAGGAATTTAAGTATAAGTTAGTTCTAATTCATGCAACAGAAGGTCACAAAGTGGCAGACTACATTGCACAGAGAGGCATTCCTTGTTCTGTCGGACCGTCTTTAGTTTCTTTTGAAAAAGTTGAATTACGAAATATTTCATTTAAAACACCCTTCATATTATGGAAAGCAGGAGTAAAAATTTCTATTCAAAGTGATTCATTCACAAGACTTTGCTACTTCTCGCTCCTACCTTGTATGGCTGTAAAAGAAGGATTGCCGACTAATGAGGCTCTTAAAGCCGTTACAATTAATGCTGCAGAAATGTTAGGACTAAGTGAACGTTTAGGTAGTATTGAAGAAGGAAAAGATGCTGACCTAGTAATCTGGGATAAACACCCTATTGAAGATTTTTATGCTAAAAATATAATGACAATAATTAACGGAAGCATAGCTTATAATGCTAATATGTAACAATAAAATTTTTTCACCCTTCCTTTTGGTTAAAAATGGTAACATTTTTTATTATCTTTTCTTGTCTCTAAATATGGAGAACGAAAAAGAAACATTTGATGGAGATACTGAAGAAGATTTAAAGAAAGTTTTTCCTTCTCTATACAAAGAAATTACATCAAATGAAGAATCATTACAAGAGGAAGATGAATACACTACTCAAGGCGTAAAGAAAATACGAAAATTTTCTGGTTACAATCCTGGTCTTGTGGATTTCATTTGTAGGTGCAAATCAATAGCAGAAGCTTTAGACATTATCGAATACCTTCGTAATCGTAATGAGATCGACATTGAAGAATATGAGGAAGCAAAAAAACAACTGTTAGAAGAAGGATTGGAAAGTTTCGGACCTCATCGCGAACCTGGATATTATGAACGTGCATAACTATTGCTTTATACATTAAATACAAAAAAACTTTAATTCTGTGTAATTCTCCTTACTTTATGTTGATTGGAATTGTTGGAAAACCAAGTGCAGGCAAAAGCACTTTACTAAATGCTTTAACACTTGTTAACGCGAAAGTAGGCAATTATCCGTTTACAACTGTTAAACCAAATCGTGGAACGGCATATGTTCGTTCTCCTTGTGTTTGCAAAACATTAAATGTAAAAGATAACCCGAAAAATTCGCTCTGTATTGAAGGTATACGATTTCTCCCTATACAAATATTAGATGTTGCAGGATTGGTACCAGGAGCTTCAGAAGGGAAAGGATTGGGAAATCAATTTTTAGATGATTTAAGACAAGCAGATATACTTATTCATGTTGTTGATGCAAGTGGTTCTCTTGATGCTGAAGGTAATTCGGTTGATAAAGGATCTTGGAATCCTCTAACAGACGTTAAATTTCTTGAAGATGAAATCGATGCTTGGATTAGCACAATTGTACATCGAGATTATATTAACATGAAAAAGAAAGCTTCAGCAGAAAAATTAAGGTTATCTGATTTATTACACGAAAAATTAACAGGGTTGAAACTTAGTAAAAGTGTTATTGAAGATTGTATAAGACAAAGCCCAATTGTGAATGATAATGCAAATACTTGGGATGAACATCTGAACGTGCTCTTAATAGAAATAAGGAAAAAAGCAAAACCTATGATTGTGTTAGCAAATAAAATGGATCAACCTTATGCTAAAGAAAATTACGAAAGAATGAAAAATGCTTTGCAATATAACGTCTTCGCTATCTCTGCATTAGCTGAAGTATTTCTTAGGACAGAGAGCAAAGAAAATACCATAAAATACAACCCTGGGGATAAAAAATTTCAAATAGTAGATGAAGAAAAACTTGGGGCTCAAAAAAGTGAGATACTAAAAAAAATTAAAGATGAATTATTAGACGTGTATGGTTCAACAGGGATACAACAAATGTTACACTTCATAGTTTTTGAGCTACTAGAACTACTAGTTGTTTATCCTGTAGAAGATATCTCAAAATTCATCGATAAATCAAACAATGTTCTACCCGATGCCTATCTTGTTCCAAAAGGAACAACAGCTTATGAATTTGCAGGTAAAATACATACTGATTTGCAGAAAACTTTTATTCATGGCCAGCTAGCTCCTTCGGGACGAAGAGTTGGGGGCGATTATCAACTGTGCAATAATGACATTATAAAAATAGTCTCTGCAACAAAATAAAATTAAATCTACAAAAAAAAACAATTGAAAAGAAAAAAAGTAATTAGGAAGCAGCTTCTACTGTTTTAGGTGGAAGTGATAAAACTTTACTTTTACGTATATCAACCATTACAGTTGGTACAAGTTTGTTAATTGTTTCCTTAACTTTCTCTACTAACTCACCATTAACCATTTTAAGCACATAACTGTCAAAATTATGTTCAGTAGCGGTTTGAACGAGTAAACTAATGAGATCGTGTCGAATGGCTTTTTGTCTACTGGTACCTGTCCTAATAGGTGTAATAATAATAGTATAAACACGCAATTTTCCTTTATCTTTGGTAGTAACATTTTGTATAATCTCAATTCTTGAACGATTTCTTCGAATTTGAGATCTAATCTGTTCCTTAGCCACTTCATGACCAATGAATTCTGTTTTAGCAATGTTACCATCTACATTTATGATTCTAAAACCCAACTTTAGATTAATATCATAGAATAGGTCATTTCGTAGTCCCATCTTTGACATTTCTATTATTCTACCCTTTAGTTTTTCAGGATCATCTGCAATAGTTTCTCCTAAAAACTTATCACCAATGTATGGGGGTGATACAACATCATACCATTCTTTCTCTTTCCATTTGTCAACGACTTTTTTTACTTTTGATTTTCGCGACTTTTTAGCTGACAATATTAAAACCTCAACATAACTGTTTCCTTACTCACACAAAGATATTTTAAACCTTATGATGCTTGGTTATTTTTTGTAAGTTTTAGCAAAATACTACCTACAGAGTTTTATCATCGACTACATCAACAACACTATTTAATAAGGATAAGTGATGCATAATATCGTCTACTGTAAATCTGAACGAAGGTAAAGATGCGCTAGATTTGATATCTATAATTAAGTGATTACCATTTTCGTTCATAGTAATGATAGTTCGTCCATCTAGTTCTTTGTTTTCCGGCTCCAAACACTGTTTTAAGATCTTTACACTTTCTTGGGTCAAACACTCTAAAACTAACTGAAACTTTATATTCATTATTCTATCTCTTTTAAACTCTCAAATTATTTTTTTTCAGAAATAAAACTAGATAAAGTATTGCTCTTTTGACTTCTCTTTCTTTGTTTTTTTCCTTTATCTACTGACGAATCTATTTCTATATCTTTTTCATCAGTTTCTCTTGTTTCATTAGTTTCTGCTGTTTCATCAGTTTCTCTTGTTTCATTAGTTTCATTAGTTTCATTAGTTTCTCTTGTTTCATTAGTTTCATTAGTTTCTCTTGTTTCATTAGTTTCTGCTGATATTTCTCCTTTTTTGAGATATTTTTCCTTTAAGAACAAAAGAAATTCTGACTTGCTTTTACTCTCTAAAGTAAAATGGGTGAAATATTGTTCAAATGAGTAGTCTAAAATGGTTTTAGATCTTTTGATTTCTTCGATGTAAGACCTTATCATAGGATTCTTTTGAACTCTACTCTCAATATTTTCGTAGATGTAAATATTTAACTTATCTGCTTCTAGTAGAAGAATAAACGTTTTACCAACACTTATTGCATCGCTTTGCACTAACGCATGAAAAATATAAGGTGCAGTGGAGTTATTACTGAACTTTGTTGCATCTATGACTGTGTATTCTTTATAATCTTCGATAATTTTTGGGTTCTGTGTTATATAATCAATTATTGTTGTACCTTGTCCATGATAGTTTTCTAACAGGGCCTTTGCTTTTTCGTATTGATTTTTTCTATCACCTAATATTAGTGATAAGGCTAAACCATAGTGTGAATTTAAAATTGTTGCCTCAATCAATTGTAAGAAATCCTCTAAATCTCTAGTTACTCTGCCTTTATTTTCGTTAAGTATAATGTAAATTGACCCGATGAGTTTTTTTGCCTCTTCAGCAGCAGTTCTTCCTTTGCTCATCAAGATTCCTATTAATTTTTCATTAAGATTTTTTACTTCTTCAGAGGATAAATCACTGATAGTTCGCCATTTATCTTCATTGTTTTTCATTTTAATATTGGCTCGAGAAGAAAGGAAAGTAGTACATGCATTTTCATTTCCTGTTAATCCTGGAAAATAGGGGCTAATTGAGTATTTTAAAGCAAGGTGTATCGGTTGAGAGTCTCTCCCTTTAATTTTTATTCCTTTTTCTTCTTTAATCCTTTTCTTTTCAATAGCTTGTTTCAAGATGTAATTGTTTAAACCTTCAAATGTTTGTTTTTTATCTCTTTTGTTAGTCAAAGACAAAGCAGCTAATAATGCGAGATGAATGTAGTCATGATTGTCATCAAATGCAGTTTCACAAACAAAATAACTGATACCTGCAACTGCAATCGGAAATGTGATGGGATCTAAATCACTTTCTATGGATATATATGATACATTAGTGAGATTTTTTCCTTTTATACTATCTGGAGTAATCGCATTTAGTAAAAAGAATTGTTTTTCTGTGATTGTTTCAATATAAGATAAGAATTCATCAGTTGAAAAATCTCCCAAGAAAAGAAATGTGGAATATTTACTTGAAGATAGTATTTTTTTTAGTTCAGTGAAAGAAGAAAAATAAATTGTATGTGCTCCAAAATTCTTATGTTGAGCTAATTTGAGAAAGAAACCAGCTGCACATAATGTGTCTACTGTTGGTTGAAAACATAGTGCAAGGGGACCTTTAGTTTCTAATAAGTCTTTAAGAAATAATCTAGAGCGTTCTTTGAAGCGTTTGATATTATTAAAATCCTCTTCCGTCATTTCTATCCAGAAAATTAATAATCTAAATGTTTTATAGTTTTTCCTATTAAAGAATTTTTTCTGAACATTCAACAAAAATAGAAAATGAAAAAGAAAGAAGGAAAAAAGTTAGAGTAGTAAATTAGCTTTTTTAGGCTCATATTTCCAAGTTGCGGGAAATACACCTTTCTTTCGGTAATATTTTACCAAGCGTCTTATTTTAGATTCAATTAAAAGAAGTCCTCTTTTACTATGAATATCTTTTTTATTTTCTTCTAAATGTTTACGCAAACTAACTGCT
>CAZEQQ010000039.1:0-12280 GCA_964514425.1 uncultured archaeon | reverse complement strand
CTAAATCTAAATTACTAGTAGTAAGTGTTAGAAATTAAGTATATGTGTGTACCGTTTTGTTATTAATATATTTTACTCTACTTTTAATTTCTTCTTTTCTATTGTAGCTTTAACACGTTTTAATCTAGTAAACGTTTCACGGTCTTGTTCTTCAAGGGTACTGGCTATAAACGTAGCTGTTGCCTTTAAGCGAGGTATCAAAACAAAATTGAGGGCGTTCACTCTTCTTTTTGTTTTATTTATTTCTAATGCTATTTTTTCTAGCATTGTCATTTTTTCAGCTATTATCATCAAAATTTTTAAGGCTTTTCGAAAGTGAACTATCGCGCGATCTAATTGTGCACTTGAACTAGCAAGACCGTAAAAGATGGATTCTTCTTTTTCTGTTTCAATCTCTTCTACAATAAATTTTGGCGCTTTTACACCCATAATAGAAACGGTTTCTGTTTTTATCCTTAATAATTCAGGAGCATATTGTGCAAAATCTTTGATTTTATCAGGACCAATAATTAATTCAGCTTTTGCTAATGAAGTATAGGCTATTACTAATTCTTCTTCTAATTGTTTCTTGGCTTGACGTGCTTCATCTTTTATAGCATATAATTCTATGACTAAAGCATCCATTTTTTCTTTTAGTAAATCGTGTCCCTTTTGTGCTAGTTTTGTTTTTGAGCGGATGTTTAAGAGTTCCATTCGTGTAGCATTGACAGTACCTATTTCAGTTGAAGACATTAATTGTAAGAAAAAAAGTGTCAATATATATTTTTTGATTGAGAAAGAGTCCATAAATTAAGATTAGCAAAAATGGAAAGGTATTTTATATTGTTCATTATTAATCCTTTAAGAGGTTAATGAATAATGAAAAACAAAAGTATCGGAAATGGTTCCGAAAATGAGGAAAGTGTTGTTTTTCCTGGAACTAAAATAGCTGTTATTGAAGAGTTTTTGGGAGGTCCAGGCACTTACATTGAGGAAGATTCTGTTTATTCATCTGTGTATGGAACAGTTAGTGTTAATCTTAACAAATATGAAATCAGTATTTTATCAAAACCAAAAATGCGAATAGTCCCAAAAGAAGGAGATGAAGGCATCGGTGTTGTAGTAGGTATATCTAAACAGATGGTAACAATCGCATTGAATTATATTAGTAATCAAGAGGTTTACCCTACATATACCTGTTTTATTCATGTTTCACAAATTTCTAAAGATTATTTAGATAATGCAGATGAACTTGTGTCTATTGGAGATATTATGCGATGTAAGATTATAGATGCTAAAACTATTCCACTACAAGCTACTCTTATTGGTTCATCATTAGGGAACCTTATTTCGTATTGCAACAAATGCGGACTTAGATTAGAGAAAGTAAACAGAGATCAGCTTAAATGTACCGAGTGTAATAGCATTCAAAAGAGAAAAACAGCGATGGATTATGGAAACGGGCATATGAACCTAAGTTTCTAACGACTCTTATTTTTGGTGTTTTTATGGCAAAAATAGAAACTAAAGAGATAATATTAAATTTTGAGGCTAAAGAATATCTTCAAGATTTTATAGAGCATCTTAGTGATGTTTTAAAGCATGCTGAATTTTTTCTAACTTATCGAAGCGGTAAAATAAGAGTTAAAGTGGTTGGAGAGAGAGATGTTATTGCTGATTCAGTTTCTTTAATCAAAATGCACTCTAAAATTTTTCTTCACTCAGTTTTACCTAACAATGAAGGATTTTACTCCCATCATATATCGTTTCTTCAGAAATATGCTTCAAGTATAGTTACGATCGATTTTATTGTTTCAGCTTTAAAGTATTCGGGGTATGAAAGTTACTATAGAGATTCGGAGATTCATACTAAAGCAACGTTAGATATTGTCGGAGAGACAAGTGAACATTTATATGAGCTTATTCAAGAGATTACAGACATAAAGGGTAAATTGATCCGTGAGATAATCCTCACAGTTAGTCATTGTAAAAACACATCTCCATCCTTTGTCTTAAAAAAAGGTATAGAGTTAAAATTGTTTAATGAATATAAAGGAAAAATTATTGTCACCACTCCAGCAGAAGTTTCAATACCAAAACTGCTCGAAGAGATCTCATCATCTGAAGGCATAGTAGACAAAGAAACAGTTGAAGATTTTTAATTAAGATTAGTGGCTAAAAACCAAATCTTATTAAAATCATCTAAATTAAGTTATCTAACTTATCTGAAAGTATATAAACCAATTAAGTAAGCTGAGTTTGAGGTAAAATGGAAATAAAAATTATTAAACAAGAACCAGGTTATGTTAAGTTAAGTATCCGTGGAACAGACCCTCATACATTATTTAATTTATTGAGAGAAGAATTATTGGAGGATTCGGAAGTAGACTTTGCAGGGTATTGGCGAAGTGAATCTTTCTATGAAGCTTTAGTTTTTCAAGTTAGAATGAAGAAAACAACCGATGACCCGATTCCAGCCATTTATAGCGCTTTAGAAAGGATAATCGGACATACTCACAACTTTATCGAAGCTGTAAAAGCAAAGATTGTTTAATTTTTTTGAGGTGGAAAACATCTTTTTCAGCCAACCTGATATCAAGGATGTTTTGGCTAATCATGATTTGTCCAAATTTGGCGATGCTATTGTCAATTTTATCTACAACGCAGCTGTATATCGCGTAAAGAATGTCCTCCAAGGCGTTAAAGTATGGGATCAAAGTTTGGCCCAAGTATCACGAGAAACATCTTTAAGGCGATTATTAGGTAGTGGTAAAAATAGAGGAGAATTAGGAGATGCTATTGAAGCGTTAATTGCATATTCCTATTTGGCTAAAATTTTTTCCATAGAAGAAATGATTTCTTTATTATCAGATGCATTGAAAGAAGTTATGCTAACGACTGAAAATGAAATTGAGCAATGTACAGTAATGTTTACTAAATTAGTCCTTATTCTTTGTTCAAAGTTCAACTTGTAAATATTAAATAATAAAATCCCTGAAACTTTTTCCAATAATATGTGCTATCCTAAGTGATTCAGGTATACAACTAAAATTTGTACAGAGTTTTAGAATGACCTTGACTTCTTCAAGGGTATCTATTCCTTGTTTTTGTATGAAAGTAGAACATTGTTTACCCATTCTATTGAAAAAAGAGAGCTTTTCGAGAGGAGGATTAGAATTTAAGAGTTTCTCATGGATATGCATATCAAGTAATTTAGATAGAGCAGCATTAACTTTATTTTCATCAGGTTTAGTTGGTATTACTACAATGATGGGGATTAATAGTTCGTCATACATTTTTTTCAATTCAATTATATTGAAGCCAGCTATTGTTGAACTACTAAGAAATATTAACCTTAATATTGGAAAAAATTTAGAGGATTTTATCATCGATATAATTTTATTCGTGGCATCTAAGCCATCTACGGTTATATTTGTCCTTAGTACTCCTTCAACAATCTGATTCCCCCTCATGATAACACCAAATGCAAAAACAGAAGATGATTTATTGCGAATGAATGCAGCATCATCAATGCCTATGGTATGGATAGATTTTTTCATATTAATGTTAAAAATTTAAGTTATTTAACTTAATTGGAGAAGATTAAGTAACCTTAACTTTTTAAAGAGCAAATCAAAAAAGAATAAGAAGAGAATGAGCCGAAGAAATTTACCAGATGTTGAAGATTTAGTTATTGGAACCATTGTAGAAATTCATGATCATGGAGTGTATGTGAGATTAGACGAATATGAAGACTTGTATGCCTATTGTCATGTTAGCGAAGTGAGCTCTACTTGGGTTCGAAATATCAGAAATGTTGTTCGTGAAGGAAAAAAAGTTGTTGGTCGTGTTTTACGTATTCGTGAGAATCAAATTGATATTAGTTTAAAAAGAGTTTCTGAAGGATTGCAGAGAGATAAGATAGAAGAATGGAAACATTTCAAAGCAGCTTTGACCTTATTAGAAATGGCTGCAAAGAATCTTAAAGCTACAATAGAACAGGCTCGTTCTGAAGTTGAAGATTTATGCGCAAAGTATTACGGTTCCCTCTACTCAGCTCTAGAAGAAGCACTTTTTAAAGGAGAAGAAGCATTTCTTGAAGCTGGAGTTGACAAAAAGTGGGCAGAAGAATTAACGGTTATTGCTGAAAAGAACCTAACACGTCCAAAGGTAGAAATTAAAAAAGATTTAGAGATTATTTGTTGGGAAAGTAATGGTGTTGAGGTAATTCGAAATGCACTCGTAGCAGGACTTGAAGCGCGAAAGCAGATTGAAGCTGAAGAGAAGGAATTAAAAGTTGAGATATATTCTCGCGGTGCACCAAATTATCGTTTAGTTATTACTGCACGAGATTATGAAATTGCACATGATTTATTGTCAGTAATAACAAAAGCAATAGAAGTTGAAATTAGTAAGTACAATGCAGCCATCAAAACCATTGATGCAGGTAAGAAGTGAACCTAAAATGACACGTTCTATATACAAGTGTACAAAATGTCATAAATATACACTAGAAACAGATAAATGTACAACTTGTGGGTCGACCGTTTATTCTCCTCACCCCGCTCGTTTTTCATTAGAGAAAGAAGCAAAACTTTCCAAATATAGACTGATGATGATAAAACAAGAGCTGAAGACAGGATAATCAAATGCTTCTAATGATAAGTACTTTAATTATATGAAAACGTTTTTTATGGAAATTATATGTTTTTGGAAGCTCAAATTCTGCAATCATTGTTTCATTTGCATTTTTTCCTGTTTCAGAAATAAAACGTTCTAAAAATTTTTTATTGTTATCTTGATATAGGTGGATAGAATAACACACGTTTGAATTTTTCAATGCGCTCGACAGATATTCTCTATCGCGAATGTTGCTTTGAACACCAAAAGGACTGTTCATAAAAATAGTGTCAAATTTTTTTTTCTCTTCAATAACGTCATGCTTTTTCCAAGTGATTTCTACGTCAGTCTTTTTTGCATTTTTTCCAGCAATTTTTAAAGCATCTTCATCTATATCTATGCCCCATGTTGTCTTTGCACCCATAAGAGCTGCACCTATTGCCAAAATTCCTGTTCCACAACAATAATCAGCTACTTCTTTCTCTAATATATCACCCAATTGATAAGCGCGCCAAACTATCATTGCTGCTAGTCTTGCAGGGATCATGTATTGTTCTAAAAAGTATTTTGGGTTTTCAAACCCTTCTAGTTGTGAGAGTGTTGCCTCTAGATGTCGTTGTTTAAACATTTTCTTTTCCTATTACTTTTGTTTTATTTGAAAGGTTTTTTATTTCTCTAAATATTCCTAATAGCGATTCTATTTCATCAGAAGAAGCCATGCTGCGATTTATTACGTTTTGAAACACTTTATTTACGATAGGTTTTTTGTGTTCAGGATAGTATGCATCGGATAGGTAATCTTCAAAGGTGGAAAATAATACCTCTCGTTGTTTGCTTGATGAAATCGTCTTATGGGTGTTTTCTTGTTCACTTTCTGCAATAATTTTCCATACTTCATAAAGTAAAATAGCAACAGCGTGTGAAAGATTTAAAACAGGATGTTTTCCGGGTGCAGGTATTTTTACTAAGAAATCACATATCTTCAATTCATCATTAGTTAATCCATTATCTTCTCTTCCAAAAACTAGAGCAATATCGCCATTTGCTTTTTTAATTTCACATAAATTCCAAGGATATATTGGTTGTCTCTTTATATTATAACTTTTACCAGCTTTCGCTGACGTTCCTATTAATAATTGATATTTTTCCCTTATTTCAGCTAAAGACTGCACTATTTCTAATTCAGTTAGATATTCCTTTGAATGCATAGCTCGGGCTAAGGAATCATCACTCAAATAATCTGTTTGAGGGTTAACAAGTATCAAGTCCTTTACGGAGAAATTATTACATAAACGTGCAACTGCACCTATATTTCCAGCTATTTTTGGTTCAACTATGACTACACTGTATGTTATTTTATTTATTGTTTCCAAAACCTTTTCACCCATTAATTACTATTTTTACAACAAATAGTTTTTCAAAAAACAGTTGTTGTTCAGCTAAAACTTCTACCTTCGTCTTTTCATCCACAATATCTCTTATGTTATCTTTTTCCCATGCTAACGAGGAAAATATTGTAAAGTAAATTAGATTCTTTTTAAGATTCTTTAATTCAGATATTAGAGCGTAATTTTCCTCATATCCTTTTTCTCCCCCAAAAAGCATAATTTTTTCTTCAAAAGAGATTTTTCCTATAATTTCCTCATTTGGTAAATAAGGAGGGTTCCAAATTACGACATCAGGGTTAAAAGATCTTATTGCACTTATTTTATCGCAGCAAATGATGTCAAATTGAGAATTTATTGTATTTAGTACAAGATTTTTGTTAATAATCTTGCAAGATTCTATGGATAGATCAGTTACTAGAAAAATCTTATTTTGGTTTTTTTTAGCTAATGAAAGCGAGATAATACCTGATCCGCTTCCAATTTCAAGTATCATTTGTGTTTGTGGTTCAACATGAATATTTTCAAGAAGCAAAAAACTATCTTCTTTTGGATAATAAACAGTTTCTGGAGTTTCAAGAATCAATCCATATTCAGAGAAATTATATTGAACCACTCTTTTTCACCTACTTCCTTTTTTAAATAGTAGTATACTTCCAATAATTCGTTTATCGATAATGAAAATATTCTTCTATTAACATTTGGTAGCTTTTCTATCACACCGTCATATTTTCCTAACCCTATCTTCTCTTTACGTTTGAATAGTGAACTCAATACAGACCCTAAATTCTTATTTTTATGACAAAAAAGTGTTGTTATTAACACACTATATTCTTCTTTTTCTTTATCAGCTCTTAGCTTGGTCTTTATTGGTTTTAGTTTCATTATTGTTGATTCAACTTTTGGAGCAGGGTAAAAGGAAGAAGCTCTTACATTTTTTAATTTCTCACACTTAGCATATAAATTTACCATTACAGATAATCTAGAGTAATTCTTTGTATTTGGTAAAGCTAACATTCTTTCTGCGAATTCTTTCTGATACATCAAAATGGCCTGTTCAAATTCATGATTAAAAAGTTTAAATGTAACAGGAGAGGAAATTTGATAAGGTAAATTTGAGATGCACTTCGTAAATTTTGGCCATTCTACTTTTATTGCATCTCCTGTAATTATTTCTACATTTTTGTATGTGCTAAAATACTCTTGTAAAAAGTTTGAGAATTTATAGTCTTGTTCTATTGTATAAACTTTCTTTGCATTAATAGCTAAACAACGTGTTATGTTCCCCGTTCCTCCACCAATTTCAAGAATAACATCATTGGAATTAATTTCAGCCTTATTTATTTGATAATTTATAATATTGGCATCAATTAAAAAATTTTGACCACGAAATTTTGATGGTTTTAATCCTAATTGGTTTAAGCAACTAAAGATATGGTTTTTTAAACTAGTAGAATTATCCCAACATTGCATTAATTACACAGTTCATGACATCTTTTTTAAGCTACTGTTCTTTATTAATTTTATATTTACCATATTAATGATTTTTATAGAGTAAATCAGTGTGCTAAAGAACTGTTACGCTTTTTGCTAGATTTCGGGGCATATCGGGATTATATCCTTTTCTCACCGCAGTATAATAAGATAACAACTGTAAAGGTATGCAATGAGTAATTGTAGAAAAATGCTCAGAAGAACCTTTTGGAAGTTCTAATGGCCATTTTACCAATTCAGCCAATTCATCATCACCTTGTTCCATTGTAGCGACTATTGTCCCCCCTCTTGCTTTCATTTCCATTATATTACCAACAATTGTTTTTCTTGTTTCATCTTTTGGTGCTATAAAAACCACAGGATAATCATTTTCTATTAGAGCTATTGGTCCATGTTTTGACTCTCCAGCAGGATAAGATTCGCAGTGAATATAGGAAATTTCTTTCATTTTAAGAGCTCCTTCTTTAGCAGTTTGAACATTTATTCCTCTTCCCAAATAAAAACTACTCCCTTTTGTTGCAAACCATGATGCTATGTTCTTTGTTTTTACTTCTGTTTTTGAGATAATGTTGCTAACAGCTTTTGGTAAATTGGTGAATTGCTCTCGAAGAGCACTATATTCCATTCTATCAATGCTACCAGTCTTTAGTCCCAACTCTAACCCTACATCCCATAGTGCGGTCGTTTGTAATAGATAGGTTTTTGTTGCAGCAACACCAATTTCGGGACCAGTATGTAAATAAACCACATTATCAGAGTAACGTGTTATTGAGCTTCCTACAACGTTAATTACACTATGTACTTTAGCCTCTTGTTCTTTGGCAATTTTTATAGCTCTGATTGTATCCATTGTTTCTCCGCTTTGTGATACAGGAACGATGAGAGTGTTACGATCAATGACATCGACAATGGAATCAAATTCTGAGGCAATTATTGACAGAGATAGTTTTTTTGTGAATTTTCGAGTTAACCATTCACCTGTTAAGGTTGAATGATAAGCTGTTCCTGCTGCAATAAATATTACTTTTTCTGCAGTATGTATCGCTTCCGCCATTTTGTTGACAGAATCTTGTTTTGCTTTTAGATATGTTAAAATGTTCTTAGGTTGTTCATGTATCTCTTTTAACATAAAGTGAGGATACCCACCTTTTTGAGCCATTTCAGCTTTCCATGAAACAGCGTGTGGTCGTCTCACTACGGATTTTTGAGTATTCAAATTAATTATTTCGTAGTTATCCGCAGATACTGTCGCAAATTCATCATCCCCTAGAAGAACAACTTGTTGTGTAGCATTTAAAAAAGCGGGAATATCAGAAGCTATAAACATTTTGTCATTATTTACACCAATGACTAGAGGACTATCTTTTTTGGAGCAGAAAATATTTTCTTTGTCATATACAGACATTATACAAATTGCGTAAGTACCTTCTAATTTTTTGATAGTTTTAATTGATGCATCTTTTAAGTTTAAATTTTCGGTTTTCATGAATTCTTCTATTAGATGAGGTATTATTTCGGTATCCGTTTCTGATTTAAATTTGTGCCCTTTTACTATCAATTCTCTCTTTAACTCTTGAAAGTTTTCTATAATTCCATTATGAACTACTGCTATTTTTTTATCACAATCCATATGAGGGTGGGAATTTTCTTTTGTAGGTGGTCCATGAGTAGCCCATCTAGTATGCCCAATTCCAAGTTTTCCTTTCATACCAGTAAGGTCCACTTTTTCCACAACTTCACTAATTTTTCCTTGATCTTTTAGCAAGTCTAAAGTTTCTCCATTTAATGTTGCAATCCCTATACTATCATATCCCCTATATTCTAGTTTGGTTAATGCATTGGTTATATCCTGCCCAATAATCGTTTTGTTTTTTTGGACTATTCCTACAATTCCACACATATAATTTCAAATCCATAAAGTATACTTAATTTGAGTTAAATTGAGTAAATATCTTTTCTCATAGATGTTTTTAAGTTTTCTTATGCAATTGTTATCAGAGGTTATTCATCTTTTCAATTATCAATTCCAGACTATTTAGTTTATTTCTGAGTTCCTCTTTCAACTTATCAATGCTAGGTGTAGCAGTAGGGTCCACTTCTTCTAAAATAGCGAGGTATAAGCTTACAAAGTCAACTAAATACGTAAGGCTGAACTGTTTTGCTAGCACACTATTACCACGTGGCGACAATTCTTTTACTTTATCTGTTTTTAGTAGAACAGACTTTTTTGTTTCATGTATCCTTAAAGAGATATTAGGATGAGTTTCTTTATCATGTAAAAATATAACATAGCTAGTTGGAGATATAGATTTAGGATGGTCCCATGCAACAATACCATTATGATTTTGTTCAGGAATAACTTCAGATAAGCATATTCTTTTGGAATTTTCATTTAATTGGGTCCTAGCACGTGTTACAACTGCGGATAGGTACGTATGCCCTATAAAAATTGGTAAGAAAGTATGAATCTCTTTAGCAATTTGTTTTGCAATATTTGAGGAGGTACTAGAGCTTACGCCGTATTCTTTTCCCAGTTGTTTTAAAAGCGATTTTGTTTCTTGAATTTGTTCATCTATAGGAGGTAATAGATCAAGTTTTGTAAACACATGTAGAAGTGAAAGATAAATCATAGGTAGAGCTGTGCGAGGGGGTTGCCCTTTTTTCACAAAAATATGGGGAAGATTAGTTAATTTAGAAATTTCTTCTAATATACCACCACTAGATATTGAAATAACCATTGCACCTTTCACTATTGCATCATAGTAACACGAGATTGTTTCTTCTGTGTTTCCTGAATAACTTACACATAGGACTAGAGTAGAGTTATCAACGAAATGAGGTAGAGAATAAGAACGGTTTGTAAGCACAGGAACGGAGATAATATTTGAATAACCATCAATTAGATAATCTCCAGCTATAGCAGAGCCACCCATTCCGCATATTACCACAGAAGAAGGGGTTCTGTAATTAAACGTTTTTCCCTTCCAATATAGTATTGGTTTAATTGCGAAATGTTCCAAAGTGGCTAGAGTTTCATCAATTAATTCAGGCCATTTTATCATAATATTAATTTGGTTTGAAGAATCGAAGTTATTAATAATATCTACATTATCTAAACTATCCATAGGTCGTACTTATTAGTCTCAATAAATAATTTTTCATTGATTAAGATTATAATGATTTTGATTTACTCCATATGTATTCGAAGTTATTTGAGAATAGAGTTGCAATGCCATGATTTGAAGAAAAATGAGGGCGATAGATAAATTTTTCGAATTTTTCGGGGGAGGCCCAAATAACAAATACAACTTGGTTCTGATCTGCGATAGTACCACGAATAAGCATGGTCTCATCACGTACTATACGAACATTTGCCCCATACGAAGCTATTTTTTTCGCAATTTTTTCTGAGGTTGGTTCTTCAATCGACATAATTATGCGTATTGAGACATTACGTTTAATAGCAGAAATTAGTTCATCTTCAATATTTTCAAACCAAAAAAACACATTTGTAAAGATACACACTTCCTTTTTGGAATTTGCAATCAATTCAATAGTTTTTGCTTCCATAGAATCTAATGAGGGTATGGCTTCTAGCAACTCGTCGGGTTGGATTTTATATCGGGAATTGTAGAAAGGTTCATCTAGAAGAGAGGTAAGATTTTCTGTATCACTTTTAAATTTCAAGATTGTTTCTTCTAGTTCATCTTTTTTTTGTTTAAGAAAGACAGAAAATCCAATTTTTGGTTCAATTGCTTCAAATCTTTTAGGTCGACCACTAATAACACGAACAAGACCTTTTTTTTCTAAACTATCTATGGTGTCATAAATTCTTGGAGTAGGGATTTTTGTGCTTTCATGAATTTGATCAGCTGATAATGCACTTACCTCAATTAAAGACAAATAAGTTTTAATTTCATATAATGTTAGACCAAGTGACTTGAGTATAGACTCTATTTCGGGTGTGTTCATAAAACCAAGGAAAAATACTCAAAGCCATATATAAATTACGCGCATATGAAATTTTAGAGAAAATATTTCTTAAAAAAGTAGTACTTTGTAAAAAGGTTCTAAAGTCTCTTTTCAAGACCTTTTAAAATTAACAATAGATAGTTAAAACAAAAAAGAAGTAAAAGAAAAATTTAAATGAAGAAGTAAAATAGCAAATTATAATAATAAGAGCCAGTGGTCTAGTGGCTATGACAACTCCCTTACGCGGAGTAGGTCGCAGGTTCAATTCCTGCTTGGCTCACCATTTATTTTTTTCTAAAAAAATTTCTGATAATCAAGTAAACTACACCCAAATCTTTTCAAGAATTTGTCAAGTAGGATGAGAGGTAACCCTATGACTGTTGTATAGTTTCCCTCAATAGCTTCAATAAATCCTGCACTCCTCCCTTCAATTTCATAACAGCCAGCAAAAGAATACGGAGATAGTTTTTCAACATATCCTCTGATACTAGCATCATCTAATTCTTTAAATTTAACTGTAGTTTTATCACAACCTCCGTGATAGGTCATTGTATCACTATCAACTAAACACAGTCCTGTGTAAAGTTCGTGTTTTCTTCCTTGTATTTTTTTTATAATTGAGATACAATCATTGAAATCTTTAGGTTTTCCAAGAATTTCCCCATTACATAAAAGCAAAGAATCTGTTCCAATAACATAAAATCCTTTCTTATTTTCTGCAATATTTATTGCCTTTTTTGTTGCCAAATATTCGACTATATACTCAATAGGGGAGGTTTTATCAATCACCTCGATAATATTTGAAGGATAGACTATGAAATTCACGCCTA
>CAZEQQ010000038.1:4516-12308 GCA_964514425.1 uncultured archaeon | reverse complement strand
ATTGTTTTAAGTGCTGTAACAGGGGTAGAATTAAAACGATTTTCGGGAGGATAAGTCATACCTTTGAAGCTTTCTCCACCTATATTATGCGCAATCATAATTGAAGGAAACATGGAACGAAAGTCACAGATAAGCACAGCATCGTAAAGAATCCCTTTAGGTTCTAAAACAAGTCCTCCTACAGATTGTTGGCGATTATTTTTTCTGATTGCTACTTCAGCAGGAGTTGGTTCTTTAGGTATCACAGTGTTGTTCTCATATAATATACGTAAAACCATAAATTCTCCAAGGTGGCGAGGAGTGGAATAGATAGACTCTGAAGGTCTATTGCCTACATACTTCATTACTTCTAGCCATTCTTCCATTTCAAGTGCGTAAAAGAGTTTGTAAATTATTTCTGAGTCTTCAAGAAGGAGATTCACAAGATGACTCCTTATTGAATAGTCTTTGTTTACCACAAGTTCATGCCATAATTCATTAATTCTTTTCGGTGTTCCTTCTCGCTTGAGGGATAACACTTCATGTGCATAATCTGTTAGTCCCTTTCTACCCGTTTTAGTTTTAAATTTCTGAGCTTTTGGTAGAAGATCACAAAAGATGTATCCAGGAATACGATACCCATAAAAGTTAGTGGGAGGCTTTAACTTTGAATGATAAAAAGGACTACAGCGATTTGAATTCAAACCTAATTTTTCCATTCTTTCTTCTAAATATCTAAAATCAAAGTCGTTTCCATTAAATGTAACTAAAAAGTCAGGAGAGATAGTATGGATTCTGTCTAGTAATTCTAAAATAAATGTTTTTTCTCCTTCATCTGTATCAGTTTCTAAAAACATTGTCTCTGAAGTATAATCATGTTCATTAATACCATAACAGATAGAAGCTGAAATAATACGACGTTCAAGTTTTTTTATTACTGTTGAAAGGGAAAGATAAGCATTTAAATCTAAGGAGGTTTGAAATATGCTATTAGGATCTCTACTTTGTGGTTGTATATGGTTAAACCCATTGTAATTTTCAATTAAGGCTTCTTTAATGTTTACTACAATTCGTAGACTTAGAATTGTTGGTTTATATTCTTCGTCCTTTATTACAGGATTAACATCGTCAACATCAACTTCATAATAACTGTAATATACAGACTCTTTCTTAGTGTAATTTTTAATGTGAATATAGTTTAAACCTTTAATATTCTTATCAATTAAGAAACGATTCACAAAAGATTGATCATCTTCATAACTTCTTATTCCTTTATTTTTGAGGATAGAACTATATTTTTCTATTTTTTGTGGATTGCGTCCTCTAATCTGTACAAGGTAAAGAGGAATTGAACCATAATATTTTTTCATTGTCACAGTGTGATAATCCTTAATCCATTCATCAAATTCTTTCTCATGGTAAAGCAAACTCTGGATAGTTCGTGATGTTTCAGGTACATCTTCGACATAGAAGTAAGGATAAAAACCATAAATATGCACGATTACTTGATTTCTTTCTTTATTCTTCCCCCTAATTCTTATTACAGGTTCGTTCTCCCCATTTTTGTTCTCCTCGACAAAAAAATCAAGATCTATAATACAGAGTTCTAGAAGGGAGAGAGATTCAGCACTCATATGACCACAAACATGCGTTTTGTCTTACAATTATATTATACACACAATCATATATAAAGTCTTTTTAAATACTAACAAATATGTAAGTTTTACCCGTATTTTTGGAGGGGAAAAGATAAAAAGCTGTAAAACTATTTTAGCTCTGCTACTATATAGCATAGAAATAGCATATAGTAAGAAATAAAAAAATGAGTTTGAAGAAGAGTTAAACTTTTATTTGAAACCGAAATTATTGAAGTGAAAGCCAATGTCAATGCGTAAATTGCCACCTGATATCTATAGAAATTTGAAGAAGTTAGAACTCTCTGCACAAACAAAAACAGGACAAATGGAAGAAACGGCAATATTGGAAGGTCATGAAGATGATGATGACCCTAGACCGATGTATGTTTTTGTCATTTTGCTGAGTTTTGGCCAAAGAACAGGTTACATCTATGATCGTGAGGGATTACACATACCTGAACCTGAAAGTTTCACCTATAGTGTGGAAAGATGGAAATTTAGAGGTTCACAACTTAAGGGTGTCGAAACATTACTGAACAAAGTTAAATTTGATGTTGCGGTAAAAACCTATCAAGAACAACAGGAAGCATTAAAGGAAGAAGGGTATAAATTAATGCACTATTAAAAAAGAAGAAATAGCTAAAAGGCCAGTAATAAAGTGATTAAAGGAAGAAAATAATAATAGTTGGTAAGACAACGGAGAGAGAACTAAAAAGTAAAAGGTACCAAGAATAGGGTTGATACTTGATATCTAATATGTAGCCCATACTAACTTTTTCTTTGTGTAAATATTGAGCAAAAAACCACAATATAGATGAATAAATTAGTAATAGCACTCCAATAGGGATAAGAAAATGAGGAAAAGGAATTCTTTGAGAAGCATAAACTATTGCAAGACCATAAAGGGGAGTAAAACCTAAATAGAAGAGAAGAGCATTTAAAATGAATTGACTTTGGAAGGTCTTGTGTCTTTCATGAAGTAATATAAAACGGATATTTTTACTTGTTAGAGAGAGAGTTATGTATATTAACACAATAGAAACTAAAAGAAGAAAAATGGCAATAATTACCGTTAGTATTGTTCCTATTGAATAGACAAAATAATTAGACAAATTTGAGTGAGCTATACCTAAAGTTATTCCTAAAACTACCCCTCCTAAGGGATTAAATGTTTTGGGTCGTTTAATAGCACGTATTTGTGTTAAATCTGTTTCAGTCAATACCATCTTTTAATTCCTCGGTTGGTGTCACTGTAAGATTAAGTTTCTTCAAATAATTTTCTGCTGCACGTAAGATTCTTCTTGTATTTTCGAAAGAAAGCATATTTAAAGCTACATTGTATGTTGCCCAACAATAACCTATATGCTCATTGGAAATCCGCACATCTTTGCATGATGTTGTACCAATTAGATATACAACGGTTTTTTTGACCTTATTGTTACCTCTGTTAAAATAATAGGTCACACGATGTTCAAAACCTTCAATTATCTGAATCTCAGAAAGACCTGTTTCTTCACGAGCTTCACGTATAGCCGTTTCTAATATGGTTTCATTTTTTTCAATATGTCCCTTAGTAAAACCCCATCTATCAGGGCTATGCCAAGAGCGACCATAATTAAGGAGGAGATAGCGTCCATTGTTGTAAATCACTATACCAGCAGAATACTCGTTTTCCATACAGCATCAGAAAAAATTTATCTTGATTTCAAAGTTTATTTATATAATATATATATTTTGGTCGAAGGAATCTTATCAAGATACAATAACAATTAAAAGAAGGAAAAATATTGTTGCATTTTAGTAGATGCAATTAGACATTACTCATTTTTTCATTTGCTAACATAAAATTCTTGAATGAGTTCTTAATCATTAAAGTAGATGATTAACTTAGTAGCATTTATGGATATTGAAACGGGTCTGGGAATGACACTTCATGCTGACGACGAAAGAATTGTTTCAAATAAAGAATTAATCTGGCCAATGATTTCAGCACTTAATACGTTTGTTAAGGAATGTACTTCAGACAGAACGGGACTAACTAATGCTACACTCCATGACATCAAAATTTATCTTTATACACCTATTCTAGGGAGCAATTGGAGATATGTTTTTTTTGCTGACATATTTGAAAACAATGCTTACATAGCACAAAAAGGCAAAGCTATTCATAATTTATTGGAACCATATCTTTGTACAGAGTGTTTTGAAGCACCAGAAGACTTAATGGACAAAGTTATTGACATTATTACATATTCTCAACATTTTGATGAGAGTTGCTTAAAGGATGAAACAATAGAGACGATTAATAAAGCAATAAAAAAGGAAGAGGACGAAAATAGAATGATTGTCGCAGATTTGTTTATTGGAGATATTGATGCAGGAAAAGTTTTTAGTTTTATTCATCGAGATAATTTGATTGAGAAAGCTAGTACCAATCTTTTTGCTGAATTATTAGTTGCTTTTTCTAGAGATAATGATCTTTGGATGTCTTCGTCTATCTGTGAAGAGGAAGCTTTACGTTTACCACATATAAAAGAGACGGAAAAATGGAGAGAAGGTTGGTTTTTGGAGAAATTAGGAAGTAAAAAAAGTGATTTTTGGTTAATAGGCTACTTCTATTATCATGAAGCTAATGAAGTTGGGGTTAGAACGCTGATAGACTTTATTTGTCGCCAGTTGGAAGGATCTCTTCAAGAATTGGATTGTTTTCGACCATTTTAAATTCAACTTTTCGTTTAGTAGGAAAACGCCAAGCAAAAACCATGTTAATAGGAAGGAGAGTGAGCGTAATAAGAAAGGGGATGAGAAAAGAAGTGTTTTCAATTATTAACCCTGCGATAATAGCTGTAGGTAACCATCCTAAGTTTTGTAATCCAGCAACAACACCATAAGTTTCAGCTCGACGTGTAGGGTCAAAGTTAGTAACTATAGAAAGTACTCCTGGTATCCAGAACGCTATTGATGCCCCCATACCAATATAGCCAAGAGAAATCAAGAGAATACGTAAGGAAGGATCTGAAAAGAAAGCTATAACATTCATTACAAGAAAGAGTGCTCCTGTTGCTTGACTGATAAAAAGAATATGACCTGGCCGTAATTTATTTGCAACTGTGGTGACAATTATGAAAAAGAACAATGTACTTACGTTAGAAACTAGTAGAAATAATGCGATATCTCCTTCATTGAGTCCATATGCAAGAATAGCTCCACCAGCGAAAATGCTTAGACTTAATCCCCAAGTAAAGGCATCAAAAAGAAAATACGCTAATGCATACTTTACTCCAGGTGTACTGAAAATGTTTTTGAAGAGATAATGTCTTTCATTCATCGTACTGAAATAACGAGAAGTAGGGGAAGAAGATGTTTCATCGGAAGTTAAAGATGAACGAAGAAAAGAAGAAGTGATTCTTTTCTTTCTATAAAATAAGAAATAAGGATAAGATAAGTAATACAGAAGGGAAATAATAAAAGTTTTAAAAATGAAAAATATTAGTAAAAATGAAGAACTAACAAGTTTTTTCTTTGATTCTTCGTCTTTTTTGGAACTAAGAGTTTCATTAAGGTTGAATAACTGAAAGAGATATAATAAGCAGAATGCGATAAACAACCCATAAAAGTAAAAACGAAGAGGTATTGTTCCAGCGAAGATTCTAATGAACAGAGGTCCTATTAAACCTGTTCCAAAGAGAGACACACTCACCAAAGAAAATGAAGAGGTACGTTTCTTTTCTTCGACGCTCTCTGCGGTTAAAGCTTGGAGAGCAGGATCTTTTATACCAAATCCGCCATAATAAAGTAACAATCCAGCAAATATTAGGGCAATAGTTGAAAAGGAAGCAACCACCAAAAAACCCAAAGTCATTAAAAGGGCACCTGAAAGGTAAACATTTTTCCTTCCAAAAAAGTCGCTGACACTAGAAACAAGGATGAAAAAGAGTGCTTGAGTAACAGAAAGAAGTGTTAATATTGCGCCTAGAGAACTTTCAGTTCGAATGAATTGTACAATATAAGGCTGAAGTATCACTCCAAAAAAACCATTACATAAACCCACTAATAAGTTAGAAAGAAAAATAACGGTAATGTTTGACCATCTATGTGAATGATAAGGAGTGGGAGTTCGGATTGACACGAAATAAAAAAAACATTCTCGTTAAAAACAAACTGGTGAAGAACATTTTTATTCTAGTTAAAAGTGGTGGAGAAATAGCACAACACAATAACTATTTAAGGATACAATAATTGTTTAAGTAGTTAGATAACCGATATAGTTAAAATCATAAATCATAAGAACAACATTAGGTGAGAATAATGACAGAATATCTAGATACGC
This sequence comes from uncultured archaeon, assembly GCA_964514425.1. Taxonomy (GTDB): domain Archaea; phylum Asgardarchaeota; class Heimdallarchaeia; order Heimdallarchaeales; family Heimdallarchaeaceae; genus CAZEQQ01. The sequence continues at coordinate 6,362 of CAZEQQ010000038.1, read as the reverse complement.
CAATATCATGGGGAGATTCAACTCTCAACCATTTTATTCCAAAAGAATTTGAAAAACAAACAGTATTTCTTCAATCTCCAGAATTCGCAACAAAGAAACAATATGAAGGTTCTATTGTTGAAGAGTTAGAAAGAGTATTGCACAACCCATTAGGGTACAACATGAGTTTTGACGAACTTGTGAAAGAAAAGTATCAAAAAGGCAAACCAATAATATTTGCTGTTGATGACTATACTAGACCCAATAAACACACTAGGATATTATTGCCTTTACTTATTCAGAAAGTATTATCTTTAGGTGTAACCAAAGAAGACATTTTGATATTAATAGCCTCTGGAACACATAGAGTATCAAAGGATGCTGAAGTTATAAAAATTGTTGGAGAAGGATTAGCGAAGGAATACAAAGATCAAATCATTTCTCATGATTGTGAAAAAGATATCACTCCTGTAGGAACAAGCAAAGCTGGAACACCCATGGCTTTTGATAGTAGAATCTTTGATTGTTCACTTTTAGTTCCTGTAACAGATAGTGAATTGCACTATTTTGCAGGAGTTGCGGGAACAATAAAAGAGATATGCCCGGGAATAGCAAGTAAAGAAACAGTAAGTAGAAACCATCCCAAAATGTTCGACAAAGAATTAGGATTTGTTCCTGGATGCAGATTAGGAAATGCAGATGAAACCAATCCTGTTATATCAGATATCAAAGACATGGTAAAGATATTGAAGGAAAAAGTAACTATTTTTGGTGTCGATGCAATAGTAACAGATGGAGAAATCGTTGTATTAGCAGCTGGTGATCTCATAGAATTGCATGAAAAAGCTGTAAAAACAGTTGTACCTATGAGAACAGTAAAAATACCTAAAGCTGGAGATTTAGTTATTACAGGTCTTCAAACTTGGGGTGTTAACCTTTATCAGGCAGGAAAAGGTATTCATGCAGCATGGAATGCCGTAAGAAAAGATGGTAAAGGAGAAATATTGATTTTAGGTCCTTGTCCTGATGGAGTAGGAAATGCTAACTACGAAAAAACCATGCAAGATTGCGTAGGAATGCCTATAGACAAAGCATTAGAGTTTGTTATTGACAACTACTGTAGTATTGAAACATTCAAAATAGGTAATCAGAAACCTGTAGATGTATTAAGAATATTAAAGACAGTTGGAGATGGAAATCTTAAGATGATTTCAGAAATGGATGGAAAGCAACTTTTAGAAGAAAACAGAATTGTTCCATTAATGGAAAAAGGCGGAGATCCATTAGAAACTTTGAGGAAAGAAGTGAAAGAAGTCTTAGAAAAGAATCCTGACGCACAAATTTATCTCCTCGATGACCCTGGTTTGAATATAGTAGTAGAGTAGTAGAAAGTCTCCACTACTCCTTTCTTTTTTATAAAAGAGAAAAAAAAGAAAATTAATCGTCTTCTTTTTTAACAAGCCAACGATAATAATCACGTTTCTTTTGACGATCCTCACGCTCGGCTTCCATCTCAGATGGACCTACAGCGCTTCGAAATTCATCTTTAATTTTTTTTTCCATACGCTCAACTTCAGAACGTTTAAAAGAGAGTCCACAATCCAAACAAACCATGAATGGGGCTCTATATTTCATCTCACCAGAACAGTCGGGACATCTTGCCATAAGATACACCTTAAGTTTGTGTGTTAAACAATAGAAAAGAGGAATATAAAAAGTAACTGAAAGAGTACAAAAGAAGAGAAAAGGAAGCAAAAGAAAGCAAAAGAAAAGAGGAGAAAGAAAAAAGAGGTAAGAATTAATCTAATTTCCCTATGTCATTTAGTATTTTACGATTTCTTTTTCTCTCGTCTATTTTTTCAAGTTC